>DATDJD010000169.1:0-2741 GCA_036520695.1 Actinomycetota bacterium | reverse complement strand
GTTCATCGAATCCTGGTGACCGACCTCGTCGATCAGCTTGTAGTTGATGAACAGCAGGTCGGGAGTCTCGTCAGCCCCGAATCCTTCTCGGTCCACGACCTCTTCGACCAACCGGGTCTGCCAAGGGATGCGTGCGGGCGTCCGGAGCGCCTCTTCAACCTTGGCGTCGTCCAGGTGCAACTCATGCCACATACCGTCTGCCTTGCCGTCGGACCGGTCGACCTCGTCGTAGTAGTCCGTGATCGGCGGCAGGTCGTTCACGTATGAGGGAACCCGGAAATAAGGCGCCACCGCGCTGGTGAGGTTCCAACTGATGCCCTCGGCGCCAAGCGTGGCGGCACCTTCCCGCTCCCGCAAGATCGCGATGTCATCGTCGCCCCCACCCCAGAACGACCCGTGACCCATCATGCCCAGCTGGATCGCGACCGTCGCCAGCGTGCCCACCACAGGTACGTTGGCGTTGGCGCGGTCGTAGAGGTCCGCGAACGTCGGCAGCATCAGGAACTTCGGACCCGCTTCCCACGGCGTCGCGAGCCGGTTCCCGATCCGGAACTGATGCGCCACGAGACCATGGTGGGCCGAGAATGCGCCGGTGCCGATCGTGGCATGGATCTGTGCGGTGCTCGGTGGCGAGGAACCCACTTCTGCCCGGTCGTACCACGTGCCTCGGTCGATCAGCTTGGTCAGCTGGGGCCACGCACCGGGCCAGGTCTCCAGCACGTTGCGACCGGCCCCGTCCCATACGACGACGACCACCACACGAGGTGGCTCGGTGGGTCTTTCGGCGGCAGGAACGAGGGCCTCGTGCATGACCGAACCGTCCGGCGCCTCGAACGGGTAGTCGACGAGCGCACCCTGGGTCGGTGCGATGTCAGCAAGCGTGACCACCCTCGGCACGGAACCCTGGGCCTGGATGTAGCCGGGTCCGTACCACAGCATCGGGACCCGTCCGACGTAGTCCCACGGCCCCGAGTGGGGCAGGCCACCGTGGCCGACGAAGTCCGGCTCCCTGGGGAGGATGTCGATGTCACCGGAACGATCCGCTCGATGACCGTGGAACGTGCGCACCAGGAGTTCGACGGGCAGGTCGCACGCCACCTCCATCAGCTGCCGCCGCTGCGCAGATCCCTGCGGGTACGCCGGAGTGAGACCGGTGGCCACGGTCAGGACGAGTGCGATGGCGACCGCTGCGATGGTCGACCGGACCCTCATGCGTCTGTCTCCGGGTGCGGTGGGGTGAAAGCGCCAAAGTCCTTGCCGCCGAACAGGATCGCCATCAGACCGATGTGTTTGGCCTCCGGCACCGTCGGACGATCTACCTGGAACGCCACCCTCTCACCATCGTGGATCGCGGCGGCCTCGAGCACGTCCCAAACGACCTTGGTGCCGTCACGGGCATCGAGCACATAGAGACCGGGGACGGGCAAGACCGCACCGGTGTCGTTGAGGATGGTGAGGCTGGCGCTGGCGCCGTCGCCCTCGATCTTCACCCTTGCCTCGATACCGGCGGGGTCGGTGTACACATACGCGTCGACGGCGGTGACTGGCGGTGTAGAGGTCTGGGGACCCGAAGTCGTTGCGCCGGAGGGCTCCTCCGAACCCGTGCAGGAAACGACCAACCCAGCGAACACCAGACACACAGCCAGGAGGCGCACGGGAAGGGAACGGCGGGTAGGTGGGGAAACCATCACGGAAGAGTTGGGAATCTACCAGTCGTGGCACACGTGCCGAACCCGCGTGAGGGTCTCATGGCCTCCTGCATCCGACGTATCGCCCCTGTCCGAGCGCAGGCGTAGCCTGTGCCTGTCCTTCCCCTGAGGGAGTGGTTGAGTTCGTGGTGGGTATCGTGCTCGTGATCGTCGCGGCGGCGTTCTCCGTTGTGGCCATCGATGCGGTGGTAGAAAGCGCGCGTGTCGATGCGCGCGACATCATCCTGTTCGGTCACACCTTGATGTCACCGGGCACTCCCGCCGGCCCCTGGATACTGATCGGTCTCGTGGCCGCCGCTGTGCTCGCCTGGACCGCTGTGACCGCCCGGTCGCGCGGACGAGGGCTCGAGCGCCGGATGGCCGAGGAGCTCGACGCACGACGAGACCTACCCCCTCGTCGAGGGGTGTCGGAGCGGTCGTCGGGGACTACCCCCGGCGCCACCCGGCACCTGTTCGAGCTCCGAACCTCGTCCTCACCGCGGATCTCGGACGGTACATCGGGGCAGTCCGAAGGCCCTTCGTGAGCTGAAGGGACGGTCACCCGGCGATCGGCGCTGAAGGGCCGCGACCGATCGATCTGCGCGCGATCTTCACGACCGATGCTCGTTCGTTCGGCTTGATACCGATCACGAGTAGCACCAGCACGTAGGCTGCGGTGCCGACCGCCGAAGCCACCAGCAGGTTGATGAGCCACTTCGCGTCGGGGATCACCAGGTGCGTGAGATACATGGCCGCGCCCCCCACCAAGGTCGGCACGATGAGGCGCAGGTACCAATGGTCGAACGGCCAGATGCGCAGGAACCGCCGCACCAGGAACAGGCGAGCGAGCGCGCTCACGGTCAACGTGACGGCCTGCGCGATGGCCGCACCCTTGATCCCCAGCACCTCGGGTCGCGCCAACAGGAGCGCCAGCCCGACATCGATGGCGAAGCCTCCCACGTACACCAGCAGATCCCACCCCGTTCGTCCCGCCATGATGAGGATGAACCCCACCGTCCCGACCATGACCGGCACGATCATGCCCACGATCAG
>DATDJD010000168.1:0-3658 GCA_036520695.1 Actinomycetota bacterium | reverse complement strand
AACATCCTGGAGTTCCCCCAGCGGTTCCCGGACGCCACCGTCATCAAGCTGGAGCAGAACTATCGCTCGATCCCACCGATCCTGACCGCGTCGAACGCCGTGATCGCGCTCAGCCCCCAGCGGCACGACAAGTCCCTGTGGTCGGCGCGCGCCGGCGACCGCATGCCTACCTTGCGAACCTGCCTCGACGAAGCCGCGCAATCCGCCGCGGTCTGCGATGCGATCCTGGACCACCGGGAGGAAGGCGTGCCGCTGAAGGAACAGGCGGTGTTGTTCCGCGCAGCCCATCACAGCGATCTGCTCGAGGTGGACCTCGCTCGCCGCAACATCCCGTTCGTGAAGTACGGCGGTCTGAAGTTCCTGGAAGCGGGACACGTGAAGGACACCCTCGCGATGCTTCGCGTCCTCGAGAACCCCAGCGACGAGGTCGCATGGTTCCGGGTCCTGCAATTGCCCGAAGGCATGGGGCCCGCAACGGCCCGGCGACTCATGGCACACATCGGCGTCGGCGAGAACAGCGACTCCGGTGAATCCGCATTGGTCAAGCTACTTGACCAACCGGTCGAGGTGCCGCGCGCTGCCGTCGACGGGCTCCAGGCGATGCGCTCGGCGATGCGCGGCTGCCTCGACGAAGACTCGATGAACCCCGCGGCGCAACTGGAACGCCTGCGAACGTTCCTCGAACCCATCGTCACCCATCGCTACGACGCGGCCGGCGCCCGACTTCGAGATCTGGACCAACTCGCGTTGCTGGCGCAGGGCTACAAGGATCGAGGGCGGTTCCTGTCCGAACTCACGCTGGACCCCCCGTCGTCCACAGGCGACCTCGCCGGGCCGCCGCTGCTCGATGAGGACTATCTGGTGCTGTCCACGATCCATTCGGCCAAAGGCCTGGAATGGGATGTCGTGCACGTGATCCATGCCGCCGACGGCATGATCCCCAGCGACATGGCCACCGGGAACGACGATGAGATCGAAGAGGAGCGTCGCCTGCTGTACGTGGCGTTGACCCGAGCTCGGAACGCGCTGCACGTCACGTTCCCCATGCGCTACTACCGGCGGCCCAAGAGCCTCGACGACCCGCACAGCTACTCGCAGCGCTCCCGGTTCCTGGAGCCGACATCGGTGACCTCATGCTTCGAGTTGATCGCACCGGACGTCGACCCTCAGGATGAGAGCACGCTCGACCTGACGGGAACCGTCGACGTCGACTCCTACCTCGCCGGACTCTGGTCGAGCTAGCGCCCGCCCTCGGTACCCTGTGCGTCCATGACGTTCGACGCCGTCCTGCTCGATCTCTACGACACCGTGGTGTGGAGCGACTGGCGTTCGTGGCAACGCCTGCTCGCGGGCCGTGTCGGGGTCTCGCTCGAAGTGATGGGCACGGCGTTCGACGACACCCGGCCCGCGCGCAGCACCGGCCGCCACCCCGATGCCGACGCGGACCTGGCGTCGGTCCTGATGGCGGCGGGCGTCGTGAGCACCCCCGACCTGCTCGTCGAACTCAACACCCTCGAGGCCGAGGCCCTCACCGACACGGTCAGGCTCTACGACGACTCACTCGAGGTGCTCCGCCAGCTTCGAGCTCGAGGCGTGCCGACCGCCCTGGTGAGCAACTGTTCCTGGAACACACGGCCGATCGTGGACCGGCTCGGGCTGGAGCGCGAGTTCGACACCGTGGTCCTGTCGTTCGAGGTCGGCGCGATGAAGCCGCAGCCGGCGATCTACCTCGAGGCGTTGCGGCGGCTGGGTGACCCCACACCGTCACGGTCGGTGTTCGTGGACGACCAGGTGGCCTATTGCGACGGCGCGAGAGCGGTGGGCTTGGACACGCGGCTGATCCTGCGACCCGAGGAGGCACTGGAGGGTCGGCCCACCAGCACGAATGGTCACGCGATCATCGACACGCTCATGCCGGTCTTGGACTGACGAGCCGCCGAGGGATCTGGTTGATGCTCAGTCCGGCAGGCCCAACACGACGAGCAGGATGCAGACGTATTGGCACACGGCTGCTGCGATCGTCGCAGCGTGCCACACCTCGTGGTAGCCGAACGTCGATGGCCACGGGTTCGGTTTGTTGGTGGCGAGCACCAATGCGCCCAGCGAGTAGATCACGCCGCCCGCGATCATCAACACCGTTTCGACCGTATCCAGGCCTCGCAACAACGAGGGGAGCGTCCCGATCGCGACCCACCCCAGCCCGACATACATGAACCCCGACAGCACGTGCAGGTCCACGCGATACATCTTGGTCGCGACGCCGACCGCCGCGCCCGCCCACGCGATCGCGAGCGCGACCCTCCCGGTCGTTCCCTGCAGCACCAGCATGCAGAACGGCGTGTAGGTGCCGGCGATCAACACGAAGATCATGGAGTGGTCGAGCCGCTGCATGCGCGCGTGGGATTCTTTCGACCAATCGCCGAGGTGGTAGCACGCGCTCACCCCGTACAACCCGATCAGCGTGATCGAGTAGATCAAGGTCGCGATCCGCGCGCGCGTGTCGGGAGCCAAGGCCACCAGCACCACACCCGCGGGGATCGAACAGAAGAACGCCACTTGGTGCAGCCGACCGCGCATGCGCGGCTTCGGGCGCTCTTCGATCGGCACCGCACGGAGCGCGGTCCGCTCGGCCACGATGACGGGGTCGGCGTCAGCCACGGCACACAGGGTAGACCAGCCAATACACTCAGCGCAGGAGGACATCGATGAGCGAAGCCATGGAGCAACCGGGGTCCGGTCGGGTCAAGTTCCCCAACAAGCCATATGAGAAGGAGCTCTACCGCCTGCAGGAAGAGCTCGTGAAGATGGAACAGTGGGTGGTCGAGACCGGCGCCCGCGTCGCGGTCGTGTTCGAAGGACGCGACGCTGCGGGCAAAGGCGGTGCGATCAAGCGCATCGTGGAGCACACGAACCCGCGCATCACCAAGCACGTGGCGCTGCCCAAACCCACCAATCGCCAGACCACGCAGTGGTACTTCCAGCGGTACGTGGAGCAACTGCCGGCCGCCGGCGAGATCGTCCTGTTCGACCGTAGTTGGTACAACCGTGCCGGTGTCGAGCGCGTGCTGGGCTTCTGCACGCCCGAGGAGTACTACCGGTTCCTGCGTCAGTGCCCGATCTTCGAACGGCTCCTCGTCGAAGACGGCATCATCTTGATCAAGTACTGGTTCTCGGTCAGCGACGAGGAGCAGGAACGGCGGTTCGCGGCGCGCATCGAAGATCCGTTGCGCCGCTGGAAGCTGTCGGGCACCGACCTCTACTCGCGCACGAAGTGGGTCGACTACTCTCGCGCGAAGGACGAGATGTTCGTGCACACCGATGTCCCCGAAGCGCCCTGGTACATCGTGGAGTCCGACACGAAGAAGAAGGCCCGCCTCAACTGCATCTCGCATCTGCTGTCGAAGATCCCCTACACCGAGGAGCCGGTCCCCGAGATCGAGCTGCCCAACCGTCAGCGCGACGACGGCTACGTGCGACCCCCCCGCGACATGTACACCTACGTGCCCGACCACGCCGACGCGATACTCGCGAAACACAAGCACCCGAAGGGCTAGGTCCAGGCGTACACAGGTTCGTAGCGCTGCTGCTGGCGCAGGGCCTTGGCCAACCCCGGGGGGTTCTCGATGCCGAGGGCTTCGAGCACCTCGGCGGCGGCGCG
>DATDJD010000167.1:0-12862 GCA_036520695.1 Actinomycetota bacterium | reverse complement strand
GAACCGAGTCCCAACGCGATCGCCTGGCAGACGTAGCCGCCCGCATCACCGAGGAACCCAGCCCACCACAGCGGCTTTCGGATCAAGGCAAGCATCAGCCCGAACCCCGCCGCATCGTCGGTGCTGACCTGGGAGGCCGATCGTTGTTGAGCCACCGACCCGATCGCGAACAGCAGCGCGCTGAGGAGCGCCACGAGGACGGCGGGGATCACGGATAGGAACCGGTCTGCACGGGATGCGGTGGCAGGTTCTTGGGATCGCGCGCCCACAACCGCTCGAACCGGTTCGCTCCCGGCAACGCCCGTCGACCCTGCACCAGGGAGACCGTCCACGGCGGCGACGCGCCAGCCACAAGGATCACCCAGGACAGCTGGATCCGGGGGAGGAACACCACCGGGAACCCGAAATGGGAGTCGACTCGGTCGAGGACCTTGGTGCCCGATCCGGTGTTGGCGTAGAACCCACCGTCCAGCGCGGTGAGTTCGGCGTGATGCGTGTGGCCGCACACGAGCCCTGCGTAGCCCTCGCGCACGTAGTCGGCACCCGCTGCCCGCGTGTTGTCGTTCTGTTGACCTCCGCGTTCCTCGGCCACCAACGTGCTGGCGGTCCTCCAGGTTCGGCGGACGATGATCACCAGGATGACGGTGCCCACCACGATCATCATGATGGCCATCGCGTCAGCGATGAACAGCATCCGCGAGAACGGTCGCAACCGTTCCAGCTTCCCGTTGAACAAGGCGTAGGCGAGCGGAAGCCGCAGCAGCAGGATGAACAGGACCGGGATCAAGAACCAGAGCGACTCCTTTGCGAGCTTGCGATAGAACAGGCGCGACGAGATGAACGCTGGGAACGTCCTGGGGTCGGCGAGGGTCTCCACTCCGTCGAGCCAGTCTCCTTCTACGAGTGAGAACGAAGGCAGGAACTCCTGCACGATGTGCTGGCCGAGGGGTGAGGAGTACGGGTCGCGCGGGTCGTCGAACCGGTTCGCGGGGTCGGTCGAGTGTCCGTGTTCCATGCGAACGGTGGAACCAGGGACTCCTTCGACGTCGATCTCGGCGGTGAGCGCGACCTCGCATCCAAGTCGGGTCATGGCTTCGCCGATCGTCTCCTCATCCCAGGCCACGCGCCCATCGTGGTTGCCGACGAGGTAGAGCACGGTCCGACCCTCACCCGCGGCGAACGTGGACACGGCGTCGACGAACTCGGGATGGGCGTCGAGCGCGGTCCCGATCTGCGGGTCATCGCCGGCCCAGAGTTCGACCAGGTCGCCTGCGAAGACCAGCACGCCCGGGCCTTCCCACGCCTCGAGCACCTTCAGGAGTTCGGTCACCGCCCACGTCGAGGCCTGCGTGGCGTGGTCACGCAGGTGGAAGTCGCTCGTGATCAGCATCCTGGTCCCCGGTGCCAGCGAAAGATGCCTGACGTCAGGGACCAGTTCTTCGACAGGGCGCGCCGCGGCCGCGGGCTCGATCATAGGTACGCGTCTCCCTACCGTTCGATGTGGATGGGTGGCTCGCTGGAGCGTAGGAGCCGGGAGGGGTCTGGGCAACCAACCGGGCGTGGTTCTGGCGCTTGACCTGGTACCAGGGGGCGCGGGTAAGGTGGGCGGCCCGATACACCATGTCCTAGGGATCCCGAGGGGGAAAACGGATGCTCGCTGAAACCACGTTCTGGACGTTCTTCTGGAGCGCGTTGTGGTTCTTCTTCTTGCTGGTGTGGTTGATGATCCTGTTCCACATCATCATCGACCTGTTCCGCGACAAGGAGACATCCGGCGTCGCGAAGGTCGTCTGGGTGATCTTCCTGTTGGTGCTGCCGTTCCTGGCGGTGTTCGTCTACCTCGTCGTCCGCGGCCAGGGGATGGCGGAACGCGCGAGGCAGGAACAGGTCGCGCAGAAACAGCAGTTCGATTCATACGTGCAAGGCGTCGCGGGGGCCGATCCTTCGGACCAGATCGCGAAGGCCAAGTCGCTGCTGGACGCCGGCACCATCTCGCAGGCGGAGTTCGACCAGCTGAAGGCCAAAGCTCTCAGCTGACCGAGCATGAGGACGGCGCCCCATCTGGGGCGCCGTCCGCGAGACCCGGGTCGGATCCAAGGCCGATCCGGATCAGGTGTGGTGGTCGCTCAACCCTCTCGCTGGGCGGTCATGGGATCCGGCGGTGGGTGGTGGCCTGCGGCGCCTGACACGTAGTCGCCACCTTCACGAGCCCCGGTCATCGGATCCGGCGGTGGGTGGTGGCCCGCGGCGCCCGACACGTAGCCCCCACCTTCACGAGCCCCGGTCATCGCGTCCCCGATCGACCCCACAGGTGTGACGACCTCGACGTACGGGCCGCCTTCGCGGAGCGCCGTTTGACCATCGGTCTGGTACACGATCTCGGAGTCGAAGGGCTGCGTCTCACCTTGGCTCACTACCATGAGCGCCGCTCCTCCGAGCACGAGCACCGTCAACGCCCCCACGATGAAGGGCCACACGACCGGTCGCTGCCCTCGGTGGCCCGGCTGCCTGTCGGTCTGTTGCTGCTGCTCTCGAAGTCCTGTTGCCATCGATCTCCCCTTCCGTGTTCGGTCCTTCGGTCGAGGACCTGTCGAGCGCATCGTCGGCCACGGGTCGTGGACGGGGGGTGTCGTCGGGGTGAGGGCTTCTGGAGGCAGTCTTCAAGCGTTCTACAAGCGGTTCGGGGGAGGTTTCACCCGTGGAAGCGGTCGATCGTCGTTCCCTATCCGGGGCCAAGGAGCAGGTGTACCGTCGCCGCGTGCGGTTCCAGGTTCTCGGACCTCTGGAGGTCGAATCGGGGGACGGTCCTACCACTCTGGGTGGGCCGAAGCAGCGCGCGGTGTTGGCACACCTGCTGATCCGCGCCAACCAGCTCGTGCCCGCGGCGACCCTGATCGATGAGATCTGGGGTGATGAGCCTCCTGAGACCGCCCGCAACACGCTCCAGACCTACGTCTCCCACCTTCGGAAGGCGTTGGGAGAGGGCAGGATCGGAGGACGACCCCCCGGCTACCAGATCGAGGTTGCCCCCCAGGAGCTCGACGCGGACCGCTTCGGCGCGCTCCTTCGAGACGCACGCAAGGCGATGGCGATCGACCCCGCCACCGCGGCGCGCATCCTCGACGAGGCCCTCTCCCTCTGGCGCGGACCTGCGTTCGCGGATCTGGCCGAGGAGCCGTCGCTGCACGCCGAGGCCTCTCGGCTGAACGAATTGCGCATGGTCGCGATCGAGGATCGTTCAGACGCGCTCCTCGCGAGCGGCGAGCACGCACGCGTCGCCGGTGAAACGGAGGCGCTCCTCAGCCGGAATCCACTTCGAGAACGGTTGTGGGAACAGTTGATGGTGGCGTTGTATCGCGGTGGCCGACAGGCAGATGCGCTGGCTGCTTTCCAGCGAGCGAGAGAGGTGCTCGCGGACGAACTCGGGATCGACCCGTCCCCTGAACTCGCTCGCCTCCACGAGCGGATCCTTCGCCAAGACCCGGGGCTCGATCTCAAAGGTGAGCCTTTGCGCGGCTACCGATTGATGGAACGCATCGACGATGGGCCTCGCGGCGTGGTGTACCGGGCGATCCAGCCCAAGGTGGAGCGCGACGTCGCGGTCAAGATCGTGCACGCAAGGATCGCCGAAGACCCTGCATTCGTCCGCCGATTCGAGACCGATGCCCAAGCGATCGCCGGCTTGGAGCATCCCCATATCGTGCCGATCTACGACTACTGGCGTGAACCCGCAGGCGCCTACATCGTGTCCCGCTACCTTCGAGGCGGGAGCTTGGCGGCCGTGCGAGCCCGAGGAGACTCGGTCGAAGCCGACCGGGCGGTGACCATGGTCCAACAGCTTGCGTCCGCGCTCTCCTTCGCACATCGCCAAGACATCGCACACGGCAATGTCACGCCGCCCAACGTGCTGTTCGACGCTGAGGGCAACACCTACCTCGCCGACTTCCCGATCGGCTCGCCCCACACGGTCGAGCCCTTCGACGACGTGATCGCCTTGGGGGCGATCGCTCGAGACGTCCTCGGCGATGCCCTTCCGCCCCCCGTGACCGAACTGCTCGAACGGATCGACGATGGCGATTCCGAGGTGAGCGCTGAAGCGATCGACCGGGCGTTCCAAGTACCCCTTGGGTCGGACGGATCGTCGGCAGGTCAGCCGACCATCGATCTCAGGAATCCCTACAAGGGTCTCCGTCCGTTCACCCAAGCCGATGCGCACGACTTCTTCGGTCGGGAGGCGCTGACGAACGAGCTCGTGGCCGAGCTGAGTGGAGGCGTCGGCGCCAGGTTCATGGCGGTCGTCGGGCCGAGTGGGAGCGGGAAGTCTTCGGTGGTGCGAGCGGGCGTTCTCCCGCAGCTTCGCGCCGGCGCGATCTCCGGTTCGGACACCTGGTTGGTCGCCGAGATGTTCCCCGGCGTCCACCCGATCGAAGAGTTGGAAGCGGCGCTCATGCGCATCGCGATCCGCCCCGCCGCACGCCTCCTCGACCGCCTCGAAGCCGGATCTCGCGGCCTCCTCGAGGCCGTCGACCACGTCGTGCCCGGCGATGTCGAGGTCGTGCTCGTCGTGGATCAGTTCGAGGAAGTCTTCACGATGACCGAGGGGGATGCCGAACGAGGGCTCTTCCTGGAGATGCTTCGGGTCGCCTCGGCCGATCCAGCCAGCAGGATCCGGATCGTCATCACCCTGCGGGCGGACTTCTTCGATCGGCCACTCCAGCACCCCCGCTTCAGTGAGTTGCTCGGCTCGCGAACGTTCGTCGTGCCTCCGCTCGCTCCGGATGAACTAGAACGAGCGATCTCGGGCCCAGCCGAGGAGGTAGGGGTCCGGGTGGAACCGGGCCTGGTAGCCGACATCGTCGCCGACGTCGCGAACCAACCGGGGGCGCTCCCGCTCGTGGAGTTCGCGCTCACCGAACTGTTCGAACGCCGCGATGCGGTCGACGGGTCGATGGGTGCTTCCGCCTATCGGGAGATCGGCGGCGTCGCGGGTGCGTTGTCCTCACGCGCCGAGCATCTGTATCGATCCTGCGACCACGAGGGGAAGAAGGCCGTTCAACAGGTGTTCCTGCGACTCGTCACGCTCGGAGAGGGACGTGAAGACACTCGTCGCAGGGTCACGCTCGCCGAGCTTCGGCAACTCGAGATCGATGTCGAGAGCATGGATGCCGTCCTGGAGACGTTCGGCCGGCATCGGCTGCTGACCTTCGATCGCGAGCCGTCCACCCGTGAACCCACCGCCGAGATCGCGCATGAGGCGTTGCTGCGGGAATGGCCTCGCCTCCGGCGATGGATCGATGACGCCCGAGAGGACCTCCGGCGTTCGCGGCTGCTCACGAGCGGTGCGTCCGAATGGCGGGGAGCAGACCGCGATGCGAGCTTCCTGTTGGTCGGATCCCGTCTGGACCAGGTCGCGTCATGGGCATCCACGACCGATGTCGCGATCGGGCGCAACGAGCGCGACTACCTGGCCGCGAGCTTGGTCCAACGCGAGCGGGAGCTGGAGGAGGCGCAGGAACGCCGCACGAACGAGGAGCGGCTCGAACGGGCGTCCCGATCCCGTCTGCGTGCTCTGGTCGCGGTGCTGGCCGCCGCGGCGCTCGTGGCCAGCGTCCTCACCGTGATCGCCGTCGGGCAGCGCAGAACTGCGGTCGAGCAGTCGAGGCTCGCCTACGCGAGAGAGTTGGCCGCCGCTGCTGCAGCCAACCTGACGATCGATCCCGAACGCTCGATCCTGCTCGCCCGCCAGGCGATCGAAGCGACGGCGGGTGACGGCGTGGTCCTGCGGGAGGCGGTCGAGGCCCTGCACGCCGGCATCCAGAACGACCGTCTCCTGTTCACGATCCAGGACCCGTCCACGGGGAACGTTGCGTGGAGCCCGGATGGCCAGCTCCTGGCGACCGGCGGCTCGGTCGGGGGGAACGAGCAGACCGACGTCGTGCTCTGGGACGCCCACACGGGGGAACCGATCGAGCGGCTCGTGGGTCACTCCGGTGACGTGTCGAGCGTGGTCTTCAACGCAGACGGCTCGAGGTTGGTCTCCACGGCAGACGACCATGCCGCGATCGTGTGGGACACGGCCACCGGTGAACGGATCCATTCGTTCGAGGCGGAGTCGCGGACCCACACGGCCGTGGGGGCGTTCAGCCCGAACGGTCATCAGCTTGCGCTCGGCGTTTCCTCACTCCCGGACGTCCTTCCGAACCCCCGATCGGCGACCAGACTCTTCGACACCCGTGACTGGCACGAGGTCGATCGCTTCCAGACGGACTACAGCGCTCCCGTATTCAACCCGGACGGCCGCCTGCTCACGAGCGGGGCGACGATCCTCGACGTGGGCTCCGGTCAGCCACGGGCATCCACGATGTACCTCGACGGCGTGTTCAGCCCCGACGGGCGCCGGCTCGCACAGCTGTCGTGGGATGGAGGCAGCGTCGCACTGGTGGATCCCGCCACCGGGAATCAGGTCGAGACCTTCGCGGTGCCCGTCGGGCAAAGCGGCCTCGCGTGGAGCCCAGACGGCACCCGGATCGCGACGGGCGGAAGCGATGGGGTCGCCAGGATCTGGGACGCGGTCTCCGGACGGAGCATCCTTGGCCTCGCAGGACACTCCGGATTCGTCGCGATGGTCTCTTTCAGCCCTGACGGGACGAGGTTAGTGACCGGGAGTGCCGACGGGACCGCCCGCGTGTGGGACGTCAGCCCGGAAGGCAGTGCCGAGCGCATGACCGGGATCGTGTCGGACGAACTGACCGACGTCACCTTCACTCCCGACGGCCTCCACCTGCATACGTCCGGCTACTACGGCGGTGGTTGGACGTGGGACCTGGCCACCGGAGCTCGAGTGCGATCGTTCCCGCGGGCAGCTACCAGCGTCGCATACTCGCCCGATGGCGCCGACGTCGCAACGATGTGGTACCGGGGTGGCGCCGTGCGAGCCGCATCCTCGGGCTCGCCACGCTTCCGGCTGCGGGTGGGGAGCGAGGTTGCATACAGTCCCGACGGAACGACCCTCGCGACCGGAGGGCAGGGGAACGTGGTGAGACTCTGGGATGCCACCACCGGGAAGGCCGTCGGGGATACGTTGGGAACCCGGATGGCCCTCGAGCCCAGCCGCGCGGTCGCGTTCAGTCGGGATGGACGTCTCGTGGGCACGATCGGTGGTCGGGGCACCCTCCGGATCTTCAGGACCGAAGATGGAGCGCTCCTCACCGAGCAGCAGGGCAACTCCGGACAGGGTCAGAGCCTCGCGTTCGATCCCCGCAGGGATCGGTTGGTCACCGCCGGTGCCGACGGGGCCACGATCTGGGACCTGTCTTCGATGGAACCGGTGCGGACGTTGTCGGGAGGCGGCGGGGTGATGGATGTCGCCTTCAGTCCCGAGGGCGATCTGCTGGCGACCGTGGCACAGAGCGGCACGACGAAGATCTGGGATACCTCGAACTGGCAGGAACGCCTCGCCCTCAGCGGCGAGGACGCCCTCAGCGCGGTCGCGTTCAGCCCTGATGGGCGATCGGTGGCGACGGCGAGTGCCGGTGGTGTGGTCCGTGCCTATGACCTGGCGATCGACGACCTGCTGCGGATCGCGGAGGCGCGGTCGAGTCGGAGCCTCACCGAGCCCGAATGCCAGCAGTTCCTTCACCTCGCGGCGTGTCCCACGGACGATGCGCCGACCCCCGAACCGGAGCCGGTTCCCCCGGCAAGCGGATTCGAGGGCGCATACCGCGCGGGTGTCCCGATCGGGTCGACGGATACCACGTGGACCCTGAGCCTGGTCGACGGGCGTTACTGGCTGCAGGAGCGGATGGGTGACGACTGGCAGCAGGAGGTGAGCGCCGGTACGTATGCGGTCTCTGGCGACCGGATCGTGTTCACCGACCATGTCGATCCCCGATGCATCGGAAGGACGACCACGGCGCTCTGGACCTCCAGGGGGATGACGCTGTCACTCGACGTGATCGCGGACCGCCGGCCTCCGACATGTCCTCGCTCGGACTGGTCCGAGGCGCCCTTCGGTTCCGGGCCCTGGGAGCGGTTGGGGCAGCTCTCGCGCGGCGGGTGAGTCTCTGGGGTGAGTGACGGGATTTGAACCCGCGGCCTCCTGGACCACAACCAGGCGCTCTAACCGAGCTGAGCTACACCCACCATGCGCCGCAGGCATCAGCGGCCCATCCACGATACCAATGCGACCCCGCTGCATCGAGGGGACTTGCCTGGGGGCCCTCCCGTGAGGCATTATTGAACGGTCGTTCAAGACAAGCTTGGGCGGCATCCGAGGAGGCGACACCAATGGCAGTGCAGGATCCGATCGAGTTCGACTTCGACCGTATCGATTCCCTGATCGAGCGTGAGGAAGCGGAGCTCGAGCCCAAGCGAGGGGCCTCGATCGCCTATCGCGCGGTGGCGGATCGGTTCGTGGCCGGGGGTGTCGCGTCCAGCTGGCAGGATTCCCCGCCCCATGCCATCTACATCGACCGCGGCAAGGGCAACCGGCTGTGGGACATCGACCAGAACGAGTACATCGACTTCCACTTGGGCTACGGCGCCATGGTGGTTGGCCATGCGCATCCCGCGATCGTCGAGGCGATCCAGAAGCAGGCCCCCCTCGGTACCCACTTCGCGCAGCCCACGAAGCAGCTCGACGTGATCGGTGAGAACCTCGCCGACCGCTTCGACCTCCCGCTGTGGCGCTTCTGCAACTCCGGGACCGAGGCCACGCTGGAGGCCACGCGCCTGATGCGCGCGAACACCGGTCGTGACCTGATCGTGAAGATCGAGGGCACCTACCACGGCCACCACGATTCGCTGATGGTCTCGGTTGCGCCCGACCCTGCCGACATGGGCCCACGCGATCACCCCGCTTCGGTGCCTCAGGCGCTGGGCATCCCGCAGGTGTTCGCAGACCTGGTTCGCGTCGTGCCGTTCAACGACCTCGATGCTGTGCGCGCGGTGATCGCCGAGGAAGGCGACCGCATCGCCGGCATGATCGTGGAGCCGGCCATGATGAACTGCGGCGTGATCCTGCCCGAGGACGGCTATCTGCAGGGTCTGAAGGACCTCCTGCACGCGAACGGTTCGTTCCTGGCCTACGACGAGGTGAAGACGGGCGCGACGCTGGCCTACGGCGGTGCCACCGAGGTCTTCGGCGTCACACCCGACGTCATCTGCCTGGCGAAGGCGATCGGAGGCGGCACACCGTGCGGCGCGATCGGCGCAACCCGCGAGCTGTACCAGCCGATCATCGACGGCACCTACGACATGGCGGGCACGTTCAACGGCAACCCGCTGACGATGGCGGCTTCCGCCGCCACGCTGCTCGAGGTGCTGACGCCCGATGTGTACGACGGCTTCAACCGCATCGACAAGGCCATGAAGGACGGTCTGAGCTCGGTCATCGAGCGATACAAGCTGCCCGCCTACGTCACCGGCGTCGGCGCCAAGGGCTCGGTGATCTACTCGACCAAGCCCGTGCGCGAGTACCGCGACGCGGTCGGCATCGACGAGCGCCTCAGCTACCTGGCGTGGTTGTTCCAGCAGAACCGGGGCGTCTTCAAGTCGCCGTGGACCAAGCAGGAAACGTGGACCCTGTCGGTATGGCACACCGAGGACGACGCGAAGGCCTACGTCGACAACTTCGAAGAGTTCGCCGCCGCGGTCAGCAGCTGACAGGAGCTGACGAGCCCCGCGCGAGGTCGCGGGAGAGGAAGGACCACCATGAGCACCGAGACCGTCGAGATCGACATCCAACTGGTCGAACAGCTGATCAAGGAAGAGACCGCTGCGCTAGACGCGAAGCATGCCCGCAGCTTGTCCTACCGTGACGAAGCAGCGGTGCGGCTTCCCGGCGGCGTGTCGAGCAGCTGGCAGATGTGGCCCCCGCACCCGATCTACATCGACCGAGGCAAGGGATCCCACGTGTGGGACATCGACGGCAACGACTACGTCGACTACCACAACGGCTACGGCGTCATGGTGATGGGTCACGCGCACCCGAAGATCGTCGAAGCGGTGCAGCGCCGGGTCGAACTGGGCACGCATTTCGCCCAGCCCACCGAGGACGCGCTGATCGTCGCCGAGCAGTTGCACGAGCGCACCGGTCTGCCGTTCTGGCGGTTCGGCAACTCGGGGACGGAAGCCACGCTCGACCTGGTGCGCATCATGCGTGCCACCACCGGACGCGACCTGCTGGTGAAGATCGAGGGCACATACCACGGCCACCACGACGCGCTGATGGTGAGCGTGTTCCCGTCGGAGGCCGATGCCGGTCCCGCCGACCACCCCAACTCGGTGCCCCAGACCAAGGGCCTCGCCCCCGGCACCCTCGAGAACACCGTGTGTGTGCCGTTCAACGATGTCGAGGCAGCCGAGCGGCTTTTCGCCGAGCGCGGCAGTGAGATCGCCGGCATGGTGATCGAACCGGTTATGACCAACTGCGGCGTCGTATTGCCGGACCCGGGCTACCTGCAACGGCTGAAGGAGATCTGTCACCAGCACGGCGCGATGTTCTCCTTCGACGAAGTGAAGTCCGGGTTCACGGTGGCATGGGGTGGCGCGATCGAGGCCTTCGGCGTGCAGCCCGATCTGGTGGCGTACGCGAAGGCGTTGGGCGCGGGGCTTCCGTGCGGCGCGATCGGCGGCACCGAGGACGCGCTGCGCATGGTGATCGACGGGGACCTCGATCAGGTGGGTACGTTCAACGGCAATCCGCTCACGATGGCGGCCGCCAAGGTCAACCTCACCGAGGTGCTCACGAAGGACGCGTACGTGCGCCTCGATGAGATCAATTCGATCCTGCACGGCTGCGAGGACATCATCGCGAAGCACAAGCTGCCCGCTTCCATGAAGACGCTGTCGGCGAAGGGCTCGATCGATTGGCGGTCCGAGCCGATCCACTCCTACCGTGACCTGTGGGCGATCGACGACCGCGTGCCCCAGCTCGGCTGGCTGTGGCAGCTCAACCGCGGCGTGTTCAAGAGCCCGGGTTCCAAGTGGGAGAGCTGGACCACGTCGATCGTCATGAGCGACCAGGACGCCCAGCGCTACGTGGACAACTTCGCGAGTTTCGCCGAGGCGATCACGAACTAGTCTGTTCCAGACTACTGGCCACCATCGCGGCCACCGAGGAATCGGGGTCACGCGCGAGGAGCGCGTATGCGAGCACGACCTCGGTGAGGCCCACGAGGACGCCGACGGTCAGGATCAACGGCACGCTCACGAGGAACTCCACGATGAGTCCGGCGTTGCCCTCCAGGTGCAGGAAGTAGTGGTCTGCAGCGAACTCGATCCCCAGTGGCAGGCCGATCGTCATCATGGTCAGCCACAGGTGCGGGAACGTCAGCGAGATCGCGCGCTTGATCGACGGGAAGATCTTGCGATGCTCGATGTTCACGATCGGTCCCACCGTGCTGAGCATCGTGAGCAGGATGAACCCGGGTGCGATGAGCACCGATGACGCGACCCCCACGATGAAGGTCACGACCAGGTCGGCGCCGATCAAGCGCCACAAGGGCAGCGCTCGGATGGCGGGTCCCAACGCGGGCGGCTCCTGACCACGGATCACCGCGCCGACGAGTTCGTCCAGCACACCAGCGTAGAAGACCGTTCCCAGCGTGCCGATCACGCCGGCGATGACGGCGATGATCACCGCCACGACGATCTTCCCGCTCAGGGTCTCGTCCTGGATGCGATCGATGAAGGCACCGGTCCCCACACCCATCACCAGCCCGGGGGCCAACAGGATGAGGGCGGACACCGAGACGCGGACCGGTTCGGCGCGGTACAGACGGAGGGCGTTCGAGAACACGTCGCGAACCTGAAGGTTCGCGACGCGCGGATGTCGCATCGCGGCCTCGTGGGCGGCGAGTTGCTCGGGTGAATGGTGGCGGGCCAGCGAGCGATTCCTTCCGTGGGGATCGGTGTTCGGGTGTCGCCGCCGTAGCGTAGCCTCCTGCGCGTGGCGAGCCCTCTCCTCCTCACGAACCGGCAAGCTCGGCGGCTGTGCGTGCAAGGCCAACTGCTGTCGTCGCCGCGTCCGGCCTCGATCATGGATACGGTCCGTGACCTGTGGATGGTCCAGCTCGACCCCACGCGGGTCGTGGCGCGCACCGAGCATCTGGTGCTCTTCTCCCGGCTGGGGCCGCGATTCAGGATCGCCGAGCTCGAACGACTGTTGTGGACCGAGCGGTCGCTGTTCGAGTACGGGGTGCATATCGTGCCGACGTCCGATCTGTGGCAGCACCGTGAGTCGATGCGGCGCTACCCGCTGGGCGGCCCGTACGGGAAGCTCGCTCGGCGTCGATACGTCCACGATTGGCTCGCGGCCAACACCGCGTTCCGTCGCTACGTGCTCCGCGAGCTTCGAGCGAAAGGCCCCTTGCGTGCGCGCGATCTGGAGGACCGGGTCGCCGACGGCTGGCACACCGGCGGCTGGAACGACCAGGGGCGCAACGTCGCGATGATGCTCGATCTCCTGTGGGACCTGGGCGAGGTCATGATCGTGGGCCGCGACGGGCAGCAGCGCCTGTGGGATCTGGCGTCGCGGAGCCTGCCCATGGACGAACGTCTCCGGCCGAAGTCCGAGGTGGCCCTCGAGGTGATGGATCGTCAGTTGCGAGCCCGCGGGGTGGGCACGGTCCGTCAGTTCGGCTCCCTCTTCGACGGGCGTCCCGATGGGTGGGAACGAGCCCTGAAGACCTTGGTTCGACAGGGGGTCGCAGTGCCTGTGCGGATCGAGGGCATCGAGAAGGGGACCTGGTTCGCGCACGCCGAGGTGTTGGCGATGCCGTGGCGGCCACGGACGGTTGCGTTGTCGCCGTTCGACGACCTGGTGAGCGACCGCGACCACACCGACGCGCTCTTCGACTTC
>DATDJD010000166.1:0-11701 GCA_036520695.1 Actinomycetota bacterium | reverse complement strand
GCGACGAGCGAGATCGATGATCTCTCCCAACGCCGTGTCGAGGTCGTTCGACCCCTCCAGCACCACTGCGCGGTTGTCCACGAACACGACCTCCGCCCCCCGTTGCAAGGCCCGCTCGACGCCGATATCGACGGCGGCGGCCTTCAGCTCCGTGAGGAGGACGTCGTACCCCTGGGCCGCATCGAGATCCTCCGCGAGCCCGGCACGATCTGCCAGGCGAGCGCTCCACCCCACCACGATGCATCCGTTGGTCGCCTCGAGATGCTCGACCTGTCGAGCAGCGACAGCGCCGGACGCGGTGGTGGCGAAGAACACCCGTGCACCCTGCACGTCTGCGAGCGGAACCGGGACGAAGTCGGTAATCAACAACCGCGCGTCATCCAGGAAACGCAGAACGTGGGAGCGCAGTGCGGGGAGGTTCTCGGGCCCGGTCATCGGGCCGGACGCCATGGTAACAACGGCGAGGTCGGACCGCAACAATCGATACGGGCCTAGATAGCCGCCCAGGTACTCGGGTGGCGCGGTCGCCGGGATCACGAGGACGGCGGCATCCCATGCCACAGGCGGCACGGCCGCCCCACTGCCCTCGAGGAGCACCACCCCCGGATGACGAGCCGCGGCCATCTGCGCTGCCTCCACGACGTTGGTGGCGAACGGCTGACCCGCCAATCCCCCGCCTGCCCGCCGGGCCCCGATCGTGGTGACCCCGGTCGTGAGCGCATCCTCGAGGTAGTCCGAGGCGGCATGGTTGCCCGACCTGACCAGCGCCAGGAGGCTGTCGAGGTTGACCGAGCCGGCTTCGGCGACCTGTGGTTCGGCAGGCCCACCTCTGCCCATCGCGACGACGATCGGCTCGAGCCCTCGGCGGGCGGCGAGGCGCGCGATCTCACCGCTGATCGCCGTCTTGCCGGTGCGCTTGCCGGTGCCGATCACCGCCAGGGTGGGAACATTCACTGACGGGGATCGTTCGGGCGGGTCCAAGCGGAAGTCGGGGCCCAGGTACGGCACGCCTCGAGCGAGGGCGACGGCCGCCAGCTCCATCCGCTCGCGGTACCCCATGACCGGTTCATCGCTGAGATCGAGGATGACCTCAGGCGTCCAACGATCGATGGCCTCGGCGAGACCGGCCATGCGATCTGCGCCGGCCGCCAGGGTTGGCACCCCGAGGTCGGGCAGCGATCCCGGCTCGATCTTCTCGATACCGCCGACGAACAGGGCACCCACGACGTCGTCGCCACGTTCACCGGCGACCTCGATGGCCCAACGAGTCACGGGCGGGTAGTGCTCGCCATCGACGAGCACGAGGATGCGCCGTCGCGTGGACATGGGGGCTGGTGGCCTCCTTCGAGATGGATGTGGCGCGATCGCTGGGTGGAGAGGTGCGTGCTACTCGCCGACGGGCACCGTTCGTTCCTGGATCGGAAGCTCGTGCTCCCGGTGGAACTGACGGCCTGCCAAGGAGAAGTGGGTCATGACGTGACTCTCGCCGAACGGGAAGCGGCGCCGGATCTTCACCTCGCCACCGTCGAACTCGAGCACGTTGTAACAGGGCTTCGTGTAGCCGCGCACGCGCAAGGACGACACCGTGCCCGCGTTCGCGATGTACATGTCCTCCAGTCGCCAGACGTAGGGAACGTGCTTGTGACCCGACAACACGACGTGGACGCCCGCATGGATCAACACCTCGAGTAGGTCGCCGGCATCCATGACGGTGCTGCGCTCACGTCCCGTCCCCGGGATCGGCAACAGGTGGTGGTGCAGGACGAAGACCTTCAGGTCGGAGGGTTCTTCGAACTGACGACGGATCCAGTCGTAGTGGACGCGGCCGACCTTCCCTTCGTTCAGGTCGGGTTCGCTGGAGTCGATGCCCACGATGCGCACACCCTGCACGTCGTGCGACCACATGCGCGGACCGATCAGGTCCTCGAAATGCAGGTAACCGACGTTGCGAGAATCGTGGTTGCCCGGCACGGTCAGGATGGGCGACTCGATGCGCTCGGCGTATGCGACCCAGTTCTTGTACTCCTGGCGGTACCCCTCGGCCGTGAGGTCACCGCTGCAGACGACGACGTCGGGCTGCATCTCGTTCAGTTCGGCGATGACCCGGTTCATCAGGTTGGGCACGAAGAACGGCGACCCGACGTGTGGATCAGAGATGTGGGCGATGGTGACCATCGAGCTTCCAGTCTATTGCGCGGCGCGACCCTTCCCTGTGTCCTTCGGCCGGAAGGTCCCGGTGTTGTAGCCCGCTCGCATACCGCCGTCCAGGGTCAGGACGATGCCGTTGGCGAACGAGGCTCTGTCGCTCGCGAGGTAGACCGCAGCGTCGGCGACGTCCGTGGCCCTCCCCAGCCGGCCGATGGGAGGCACCGGCCATGTGCTTGGGTCGTCGGCTCGCTCCGGCTGGCCGGGCAGCGTCATGTGCCGCATGCCAGGCTCGGTGTCACCGGGCGCGATGACGTTGGAGCGCACACCTCGCCGGCCGCCTTCGATCGCGAACATGTTGGACAGCATGTGGACGGCCGCCTTCGAGACCGAATACACCCCGATCTCGACCTCACCCAGGATCCCGGCGTCCGAACCCACGTGGATCATGCAACCTCTTCGCTCCTCAAGGGCAGCGAAGCACGCCTGACCGTACCGGAAGTACCCCCGAACGTTGACGGCCATGACGGTGTCGAACTCGGCGATCGTCGTGTCCAGCGGCCTGGCGACCACCCCGATCCCGGCGTTGTTGACCAGGATGTCCAGTCCGCCGAGCCGTGTGGTCGCCTCGTGCACCGATGCGTCGATCTCATCGACCCGGGCGGCGTCCGCGCGGATGAACGTCGCGTCGCCCTCGGCCCTGAGGTCGGCCTCGGCGGCCCTGCCGATCTCCTCGTTCCGTCCCGTGAACACGACACGTGCGCCTTCCCGGAGATAGGCACGTGCCGTCGCGAGACCCAGGCCGGTGCTGCCGCCGGTGATCAATGCCGCTCTTCCTTCGAGTTCACCCATCGCCACTCCATCCTCGTGGGGCGTCGACTCGCCCCGGTCCACCCGTGGGACGATACCCACCACGTGAGCTGGCTCGACATAGTGCTCGTGCTGTTGCTGGGACTCTCGATCCTGTCCGGATACCGACGGGGCGCGACGCTCCAGGTCTTCGGCCTGGTGGGCCTCATCGGCGGTGTGGTCGTGGGAGCCATCGTGGCACCTCGCCTGGCGGCGTTGGCGAACAACCCAACGACCGCCGTGGCGCTGGTGGTGGGTTCGGTCCTCGTGGGGGCGGCTGCCGGGAACGTCGCAGGCTGGATGATCGGCAGCCGCATCCGGAACAAAGCCCATGATCACGCGCCGATCCGACGAGCCGACGCCGTTGGTGGATCGCTCTTGTCGGTGGGTGCCTTGCTCCTCGTGACCTGGTTCCTCGCACTCAACCTCGCGGGTGGGCCGTTCCCGGGTGTCGCTCGCGGCATCCAGGATTCCCGCGTCGTGCAGACCTTGGATGCTGCCTTGCCCCAGCCGCCGTCACTGATGGGCGAACTGCAACACGTGCTGGCCCTGCTCGGTTTCCCCGACGTGTTCGTCGGCCTGCCGCCGCAACCGGCCGATCCCGTCGAACCTCCTGCATCTCGAGACGCCGTCGCGGCGACCCGCGCAGGGCGTGCCAGCACGGTCGAGGTGTTGGGCCGCGGGTGCTACCAGGGGTTCCTGAACCAAGGAAGCGGCTTCGTGGTCGCCCCGGGGTTGGTCCTGACCAACGCGCATGTCGTCGCCGGCACCAGCGAGCAATGGGTCCACGGAACCGAAGGCGACACCGCCGCAGCGGTCGTGATGTTCGATCCGGACCTGGATCTCGCGATCCTGCGTGCACCTACCCTCGACGCGCCGCCCTTGCACCTGCTCCGTGGTGAGGTCGAACGTGGTCAAGGTGGCGCGATCCTCGGCTACCCCGGAGGGGGTCCGCTCGATGCAACGGGTGCGGCGGTTCGTCAGGTGATCGAACCTGTGGGGCGCAACATCTACGGGGAGGGAGAGGTCCGACGACGCGTGTACGAGTTGCAAGCGTCGATCCGACGTGGGAACAGCGGCGGACCGTTCGTGCTGCCGGACGGCCAGGTCGCCGGCATCGTGTTCGCCAACTCGGTCGTCGCCGATGACGTGGGCTACGCCCTGCTCTCGACCGAGGTGCTCCCCGGCCTGGAAGCGGCGAGAACCCAGCTGAACGCCGTGAACACCGGATCGTGCACCCTGTGACCGTCAGCGCTCGATCGAGACCTCGAACCCCGTCGCGCGAACACCTGGGCGCAGCACCGTCCAGCCCTCGCCCGGATCGAGCACGTCGCGACCCTCGAGTTCGAACGCGAGCAAGCTCGGACCCGCACCCGACACGCAGACCGGCATGTTGCGATCGCGGAGGGAACGGAACACCTCAGCCACCGGGGGAACCAGGGCCAGCCGGGCGGCTTGATGCAGTTGATCACGCATCGCCTGAACCAGCAGTGATGGATCGCGGGTGAGCGCCTCGACCATCAATGCAGCATGCGCGGCATTGAAGACCGCGTCCGCGCGCGACACCGTCGGGGAGAGCGCCTGGCGGGCCACCGACGTCGGCACACGGATGGACCTCGGCACGAGGACCACGGGTCGCAGATCGGGGTGTGGGTCCAGACGACGCACGAACCCATCGGCGGTCGCGATCGTGAATCCCCCGAAGGCGGCCGGTGCTGCGTTGTCGGGATGTCCTTCGATCTGCGCTGCGAGCGTCGCGACCGAGTACGGATCGTTGCCCTCGGACGAGTCGTGCCCGTCGATCGACAGGTCGAACAGGCGTGAACCCAACACCACGCCTGCGACCGCGGCGGCTGAGGACGATCCCAGCCCGCGCTCCAGCGGGATCTTGTTGAGCCCGTGCAGGTGCAGGGGCGGAACCTGCAGCTCATGGAGGGCACCGACCCGGGCGATCGTGGTGGTGACCATGTCGCTCCCGTCGATCGGCAGTTCATCGACGCCTTCGCCTTCCCACGAAACGCCGGGCTCGGCCTCGGTGTCGATCGTGACCTCGTTGCAGAGGTCGAGGGCCAATCCGAAGCAGTCGAACCCCGGTCCGAGGTTGGCCGAGGTCGCGGGCACCCGGACCGTGATACGCATCGCGCTACAGGCCCAACTCGGCGGCGACAGCCACCGGGTCCGGCTTGACCACGACGGGGTGAGCGGCACCAGAGATCGCCCACTCCGGATCCTTCAGTCCGTGGCCAGTCAGGATGCAGACCACGGTCGCTCCACGCGGAAGCGTCCCCTCAGCATGCAGGTGCAGGAGGCCGGCGACGCTTGCGGCCGACGCCGGCTCGGCGAACAAGCCTTCGCGCGCGACGCGACGATAGGCGGCCAGGATCTCGCGATCGGTCACGGCGGCGATCGCACCTTCGGACTCCTTCGCCGCCGCGACCGCCTTGTCCCACGACGCGGGATTGCCGATGCGGATCGCGGTGGCGATCGTCTGGGGGTCCTTCACCGGCTCGCCGCGCACGATCGGGGCGGCGCCCTGCGCTTGGAACCCCATCAGTTGGGGCGGCTCGACGATCGTGCCGTCATCCAGGTATTCGGAATAGCCGAGCCAATGGCTCGAGATGTTGCCAGCATTGCCAACCGGCACGCAGTGCAGGTCGGGCGCGCGGCCGAGCGCGTCGACGATCTCGAACGCACACGTCTTCTGTCCTTGGAGTCGGTAGGGGTTCACGGAGTTCACGAGCGTGACGGGGTAGCGCGCCGCGAGGTCCTTCGCCAGTTCCAACGATTCGTCGAAGTTGCCCTCGACCTCCAGGACTCGCGCGCCGTGCACCAGGGTTTGGGCCATCTTCCCGACCGCGATCTTGCCTTTGGGCACCAGCACGGCACACGTGAGTCCCGCCTTGGCGGCGTAGGCGGCCGCGGAGGCGCTGGTGTTGCCCGTGGATGCGCACACGATGGCCTTGGCGCCTTCCTCGAGTGCCTTGGAGATCGCCAGGGTCATGCCCCGATCCTTGAACGAGCCGGTGGGGTTGGCGCCGTCGTACTTGAGCCAGACGTCACAGCCGGTCTCATCGGACAAGGGATCGGATCGGACCAATGGCGTCCCACCCTCGCGAAGGGTCACCACCGGGGTGAGCTCCGACACCGGCAGCCGGTCCCGATACTCCTCGATGACGCCGCGCCATTGGTGCGCGCCACTAGTCTGCTGCAGACTAGTGGGCGCCCCGGACATCGGTCCGTCGGGGGTCACGTTTCCTCCCCTTCGACCCGCAACACGCTGCTGACGGCGCGCACCGCCGTCGACTCACGGAGTTCCTGCAGGGTCTTCTGCAGGGCACCTTCCTGCGCCCGGTGGGTGATGAAGACCAAGGTCGCTTCGTCGCCGGACCCTTCTTGCCACACGCGTTCGATCGATACACCGTTGTGGCCGAAGTCGCCGGCGATCTCTGCGAGCACGCCGGGGCGGTCGGCAACGTCGAGGTTGAGGTAGTACTGGCCACGCGTGTCATCCATGGGGCGGATGCGCCGCTCCAGTCGGCAGGTGCATCCGATGGCGCGACCACCGGTGACCAGGTCGCGGGCCGCCGAGATCAGGTCGCCCACCACAGCGGTCGCCGTAGGGTCGCCACCAGCTCCTCGTCCGTACAACATCAGCTGGCCCACCTTCGGCCCCTCGATGAAGACGGCGTTGAAGGCGTCGTGGACGGCCGCCAGCGGATGGGCGGCGGGGATCATCGCCGGATGCACGCGGGCGCTGATCTCGTCCTCGTCCAGTTCCGCGATCGCGAGCAGCTTCACGACGTAGCCCATGCGAGCGGCGTCCGCGATGTCCTGCGCGGTGACGTTGGAGATGCCCTCTCGGTAGACGTCATCGGCAACGACCCTGGAATTGAACGCGATCGACGCCAGGATCGCGCACTTGGCTGCGGCGTCGTACCCGTCCACATCGGCCGTGGGGTCGGCTTCGGCGTAGCCCAAGCGTTGGGCTTCAGCGAGCGCTTCGTCGAAGGACCAGCCGTGCTGGGACATCTGCGTGAGGATGTAGTTGGTGGTGCCGTTCACGATGCCGAGCATGCGTGTGACCCGTTCGCCGGCCAGCGATTCCTTGAGCGAGCGGATCAGCGGGATGCCACCGGCGACCGCCGCCTCGAAGAACAGGTCACGGTCGGCCGCCTCGGCCGCATCGAACAGATCCTTGCCCGCGGTAGCGAGCAGCTCCTTATTGGCTGTGACGACCGGCTTGCCGGCATCGAACGCCCGTAGCAGCAATCCGCGGGCGGGCTCGAGACCTCCGAGCAACTCGCAGACGACGTCGACGTCGGGATCGCCCACGATCGCGACCCCATCGGTGGTGAACACCGTCCCCGTCTGTGGCACGTCGCGATCGCGGTCCAGGTCGCGCACCGCGACACGCGTCACCTCGACACGGCAGCCGGCGCGCATCGCGATGTCATCGGCGTTCTCGTCGAGCATTCGCATGACGGCACTGCCCACCGTGCCACAGCCCAACATCCCTACACGGATCGTTCGTTCAGTCATCGGTCCTCATCCCACGGCGTGTCGGCACCCGGTCCTATCCAGGCGCCCATCAGTATCTCGTCCTCGTAGCCCGTGGACTTCCGCGATTGTCTCCCGAGACGGCCCTCCTGGACGAACCCGAACTTCCGATAGAGGGCGATCGCCCCGGTATTGGTCGGATAGACCGACAGCACGATCTTCTCGACGCCGGCACCTCGAGCCCACCGGATGGCCTCGGTGAGGAGCGCGCTCCCGACCCCTTGGCCACGCCGGTCGGCCGCGACCGCGATGCCGAGGGTCGCCACATGTCGTGTCACGGGATGCCGCTCTCGCTGCACGTAGATGTGACCGATGACGCGATCGAGGTCATCGACGGCCACGATCTGGGCCTCGTGGTCCGTCCACGGACGGCGGAACCGGCGGCGGTAGACGCGCACAGGATGGGCGACGCGTTCCGATCGCACGTAGCCGCCTTCGGCGACCACATCGGTCCAGAACACCAGGAACGATGCGGCGTCGCGAGGCGTCGCAGGGCGGATCGAGACATCCGAAGGAGCTTCGCCGACGGCAGGTGCACGCAACGACACTGCCTCGAGACGCTGGAGGTCGGCGGGGTCTTCGCGACGCAGCCACAGACGAGACTCGCCCTTGCGAACGCCCACCACGGCCGGTCTGCCCAGCTGGTTGTAGTTGCTGGCGAGCGAGTACGTGTAGGCCCCGGTGACGGCGAACGCGAGGAGATCCCCTACGCCCGAGGACTCGGGCAGCGGCACATCCTCCGCCAACGTGTCACCACTCTCGCAATGCTTGCCGACGATCGTGAACGACGACTCGGGCGCCGGTCCAACCGGTGCGGACGCCGACGCCACGGTGTAGCGCGCGTCGTAGAGCATGGGACGGAGGTTGTCCGACATCCCGCCGTCGACGGCGAGGAGGGTGCGGGACGCTCCGGCGTCGGCCGTCGATCCACCGACCTGTTTGCGAGCCCCGACGCGATAGAGCGTGAGCCCGGCGTTGGCGACCAAGGAGCGCCCCGGTTCCACGATGAGGTCTGGCACGTCCAGACCGGTCTCCTCGCATCGATGCTCGAGGTGATCCACGACGGCTCGCGCAACGGCGTCGTCGGCGAGCGGATCTTCGTCGACGTAGCGCACGCCGAACCCGCCCCCCACATCGAGCGTGCCCACCGTCGCCCCGACCTCCTCTCGCAGCCGCGCCGCCAGCCCGACCAACGCATCTATCGAACGCAGATACGGCGCAGGGTCGAGCAGTTGGGAGCCGATGTGGGCGTGGAGCCCTTCGAACCGCACGCCCGAGAGGCTCGATGCCGTTCGCACCACCCCCACTGCTTCGGTGAGTGTGGTCCCGAACTTCGAGGCGTCATGCCCGGTCGCGATCGCCTGGTGCGTTCGCACCTGCACCTCCGGCACCACGCGCAACAGGATCGGCTGGACGCGTTCGCGCTCCATCGCCAGCGCATCGAGGCGAACCAATTCGTCGGCATGGTCGACCACGACCAATGAGAGTCCTGCCTCGATCGCGAGGACCAACTCATCGTCGGACTTGTTGTTGCCGTGCATGACCACGCGCGATCCCGGGGCACCTGCTCGCAGGCAGGCTTCGACCTCACCACCCGTCGACGTGAGCAGGTCGAGGCCTTCGTCCAATGCGATCCGGATCACGGCATGCGCCGTGAAGGCCTTCACCGCATACAGCACGCGAGGGAACCGTGCCCGCACCGCGCGGCATCGATCGCGGATCTCGTCCTCGTCGAACACCAGCAGCGGGGTGCCGTAGCGACCGGCCAGATCGACCGACGCCACGCCGGCCACTTCGAGACCGCGCGTTCCCCACCTTGCCGACGACGGCCAGGGCGACGCGGGCCGGGTGCCGGGCGCGACCACCTGAGGGCGGTCAACCATGCGTGAGCCCGTCAGTCATCGGTACGCTCCATCGACTCCGGGGCCGACACGCCCAGGATGCCGAGGAGGTTCGCGATGACCTGCTTGGTGCCGGCAGCCAGCCACAAGCGCGCTTGGCTCAGCCCGGGTGCGTCGAGGTCGATCACCTTGCATTCGGTGTAGAAGCGATGGAACCGTGCTGCGACGTCTTGGACGACGTGGGTCAAGCGATGTGGTGCACGGAACTCGGCGGCGGTCGCCACATGTCCGGGCACATCGGCGAGCGCACGGAGCAGGTCGAGTTCAGCCTCGTGTTGCAGGAGCGACAGGTCCGCGTGGGCGATCGGCTCCAACGGCAGTCCGCTTGCCTCGGCCTTGCGCACGATGGACGCGATCCGCGCATGGCCGTACTGCACGTAGTAGACGGGGTTGTCCATGCTCTGGCGCTTCACGACCTCGATGTCGAAATTCAACGCCGAGTCGCTGGAGAAGGACAACAAGGTGAATCGGGCGGCATCGGCACCGACCTCGTCGATCAGCTCGTCGAGGGAGATGAAGGTGCCGGCACGCTTGCTCATCTTCACCGGCTCGCCGTCCCGAAGGAACGACACGAACTGATACAGGGTGATCTCCACGGCATCGGCGTCCAAGCCCAATGCCGTGGCGGCTCCCTTCACCCGCGTCACGTCGCCGTGGTGGTCGGCACCCCAGACGTAGACGATGTGGTCGAACCCACGCGAGAACTTGTCGATCAGGTAGGCGCAGTCGGCCCCGAAGTAGGTGTGGGCACCGTTGGATCGCACGATGACCCGGTCCTTGTCGTCGCCGAACGCCGTCGACCGGAACCACACGGCGCCGTCAGCATCGAACGCGTAGCCGGCCTCGCGCAGACGTTCGACCGCGGCCGCGATCTCACCTTTGCGTTCCAACTCGGCTTCACTGAAGTAGACATCGAATCGAACACCGAAGCGATCCAGCGTGCGCTCGACCCCCGCGAGGATGCGCCTCGCTCCCTCCTCGAGCAAGCGCGAGGTCCGCTCGGGTTCCGGGATGTCGGCGAGCGTGTCGCCGTGCTCACGTTGGATGTCTCGAGCTACCTCGACCAGGTAGGCGCCCCGATACCCGTCCTCGGGCATCTGTGCGTCTCGGCCGATGACCTCGAGGTAGCGCGCAGTGACCGAGGCTCCGAACAGCTCCATCTGCCGACCGGCGTCGTTGAAGTAGTACTCACGCTCGACCGTCTCACCAGCGGCCTCGAGGAGTCGCCCCAGGGCATCGCCCAACGCGGCGTTGCGCGCATGACCGATATGCAGCGGGCCGGTCGGGTTCGCGCTGACGAACTCGACCTGCACACGGCGACCGGTGGGTGCAGCCCGCCCGTACCCTTCGCCTTCAGCGACCACGCCGCGGAGTGCATCGTGCAACCACGCATCGGTCGTGGTGATGTTCAGGAACCCCGGCCCCGCGATCTCGACCTTCTCGACGAACGGCACAGGCGATGCCGCATCGGCGATGGCCTGCGCGACCTTTCGTGGCGGCATGCCGGCCCGCGTGGCCAGCGTGAGCGCCACGTTGGTGGCGAAGTCGCCGTGTTCCTTCTGTTTCGGCGCAAGCAACTCGGGGGTCGGCAGGTCACCGTCGATCCCCAGCCCGGGTGCGGCGGCCGCCAGGGCCTCCCGCAACCACTCCGTGAGTTGCGACTCGATCGTCACGCGGCACCCCTGGGTAGGGACCGGCGGACGGTCGCCACGAGCGCCTCGGGGTCGAACGGCTTCGTGACGTACTCGATGACGCCCAGCGCGTAGCCACGGGCGACGTCGTCTTCCTGTGCTCGAGCCGTAAGGAAGATCACCGGCACCGCAGCGAGATCGGGGTCTTCCCGGAGACGCGCACAGACCTGGTAGCCGTCGAGGCCCGGCATCATGACGTCCAGCACGATCGCGTCCGGCTTCGTCGCACGTGCCTTCTCGAGCGCTTCCTCGCCCCGGTTGGCGCCCTCGACGTCGAACCCACCCAGCCGGAAGTTGACCTCGAGCAGTCGGACGATCACCGGATCGTCGTCGACGAGCAGCACGCGAGGGCGGTCAGCTTCGGTCGGCGACATGCATCGAGGATACCCGTGGCCCTCGCCGCGGTTAGACTGCCGGGCCTCCGCCCCCGTAGCTCAGCGGATAGAGTGCCGGCCTCCGGAGCCGGAAGCGCAGGTTCGAGTCCTGCCGGGGGCACCCCCAGGCATCCCCGCCGGCCCGTACGATGCCGGTCATGACCGATCCCAAGGACATGCGCGC
>DATDJD010000165.1:0-7970 GCA_036520695.1 Actinomycetota bacterium | reverse complement strand
TAGAGCGCGACCACGATGCCGACCGGGATCCAGTCGATCCCGGTCACGAACAAGATCACCGCGCCGACGAGGGCCCCCCCGATGCGGACGAGGTCCGCATGGCCGGCCAGCCAGACGTCGAGTTCACTGCCCTCCGGTCGTGACGCGGTGGCGGCACGCCCCTTCTCCATCGCTCGCTGGACCCACGGGGGCCGTCCGGCGAGGTAGGCGATCACGGCCACGAGCACCGCCACGATCAACACCAACAGGCCCCAACGCCGCAGCCCGGCGAGGACGTCGGTGAAGATCTCCTTCGCGGCAGCGTCACCGCTCGGGTTCGTGATCACGTCAAGGAGCTGAGCTTCCAGTCGGCGGATCAAGACCCCACCCAGGAAGAAACCGATCGCGATGGCGACACCGAGCCAGATCAACGTGCGTCGACGCCTGGGCGAGACCACGATCGTCACGACCAGCAGGATGCAGCTGAGCACGAAGAGCGCGCCCGAGAGCTTCTTGAGGTTGCCCGCGGCGGCCTGGTAGTCGTTGAGTTGCGCTTCGCTCATGATCGTGATCTGTCCGAAGTCGGCGGGCAGGCTCACCCCCAGGGCCGAGCTCAGTCGTTGGATGGCATCCGATGACGCCAGGTCGGGAGGGATGTCGGGGACCGTGACGTTGAGGCCGAGCGCGTCGACCCCTTGCTGCGCGACGTTCTGCAGGACCGCGGAGAGTGCTGACACCATGTTCAGCTGCACCTGACCATCGTTGATGGCGAGGTTGGGGAGCTGGTCGAGGTCACCGTCGAGCAGCGCGACCAGTTTCGTATGGACCCGTTCGTTCAACTGGGTCCAGAGGGTGTCGAAGGCATCGGACGCCAGGAACTTCTCGACCTGTTCCTGCACGAGGTTCTTGGCGGCAGACGTCAACGGGCCGGCGAGCAACGCGTCGGCACCTTCGGGGAGACCGTCGATCGAGGCCAGTGCTTGCTGCACGCGCGTGGGGATATCGAGGGCTTGGAAGGTGTCTTCGGTGAGCCGGATCGCGAGGCCGTTCGTGACCGCGAGGTTGTCGGCGAGGGGGGCGACCAGGGCCACGTATCGATCGGTGTTCCAGATCGTGCGGTTCACCCACACGCCGACGGTGGTCGCGACGATGCTCAGGGTGGTGAGCACGATGAGGACGCCGGTCACGATGCCCCGGATCTTCAGCCGCCTGCCCTGGGACTGGGTCTTCTTCAGTGAGTCGACCTGGGCGCGCAGCTCTTCGTTCTCCTGGCTCAGTTTGGTGACGTCTTCTGATCCCGACATGTCGTCCTCCGCTCGTCCCTCGCGGTGCTCGCGTTCCGCGTGCGTCGCGGCATCACCCTAGCGGGATGAACCCTCGGCTGCCCTCGTACACTTCGCCACCATGACCGACGGCGCCGATGCGATCGTGGTGGGCGGGGGAACGGCAGGCTCGGTCGTGGCTGCGCGGCTGGTCGAGTCCGGGCGTCGAGTGCTGGTCCTGGAAGCCGGACCCGACTACGGCTCCTTCGGCACGCTCGGGTGGCCCAGCGATCTGCTCGACGCCTCGACGATCCCGACGAGTCACGACTGGGGCTTGCGGTCGGGCCCCGAGTTCGCCGGCCGTGACCTCGCGTTCGAGCGTGCGAGGGTCATCGGTGGATGTTCGGCGCATAACGGATGCACCGCCTCGTGGGGCCATCGTGCGGACTACGACGGCTGGGCGGCGAGAGGTCTCGAGGGATGGCGCGCGGACGACCTACTCCCGTTCTTCCATGAGGCGTCGGTGCGCATGCGTGTTCGCCGGTTCCGTGACGACGAGATCGTGCCGTTCCACCGCGCCTTCATCGACGCCGGTGCCGAGATGGGGCTGCCCCATCTCGACGACCTGGAGTCTCTCGACGGCGTCCCATCGGTCTGTGCGCAACCATCCAACAGCCCGGAGGGGGTCCGGTGGAACGCCGCCTTCGCGTATCTCGATCCGGTGCGCGACCTTCCAGGCCTCGAGATCCAGGGGCTCGTGCGGGTCGATCGTGTCCTGTTCGACGGGCACCGGGTGGTGGGGGTGAGCTATCGAGAAGACGGCGTGATCCGGGAAGTGTGGGCAGATCTGGTCGTGCTGGCCGGCGGGACCTACGGCAGCCCGGAAGTGCTGCTGCACAGCGGGGTGGGCCCCGCCGAAGATCTCTGGGACCTTGGGATCCCCATCGTCGCGGACGTGGCGGGGGTCGGTCGCAACCTGCACGACCATCCCAGCTTCGAGCTCGCATTCGAACCCACCGATGAACTGGCGTCCAGGACCAAGGCCTTCGCCGCCTCGGGCAGACCCATCCCTGACGAGCAGGGCTTCGCGAAGGCCGCCTCCTCCACGTCGACGAACGGCGTGTTCGACCTGCACGTCTTCCCTGAAACCGCGATGGACGGGCGGACCGCCATCTTCGCGGCCTACCTCACGCCTCGTTCCCGCGGGTCGCTGTCACTCCGCAGCTCGATCCCCGGAGACGCGCCACGCATCGACCACGCGTACCTCAGCGATGAAGACGGGCACGACCTGGCAGCGCTCACCGAGGGCGTCGAGCTGGCGAGGTCCTTCGCCTCGAGCGTCGCGATGCGGCCGTTCCTCGGTCGTGAGCTCGCCCCGGGCCCCGAAGCCCGCACACCTGAGGCGCTCCGAGAGGCGATCCGGGTCGGGGTGATCCACTACTGGCACCCCGTGGGGACCTGCGCGATGGGCTCGGACGACGATCCCGCGGCGGTCACCGACGCCGATGGCAGGGTGCGTGGGGTCGAAGGCCTGGTGGTCGCCGATGCGTCGTTGATGCCCGCGACCGTTCGAGCCACCACCAACCTGCCCACGGTGGTGGTCGGCGAGCGGATCGCCGCTGCCCTGGTGTAAGGCTGCGACAAGCCGTCTGCTACCCTTCGTTCATGTAGGAGTGACGCCCATCCGGCGACCGGGTGGGCGTTCTGCGTTTCTCGTTGCGTTTGGGACGACCTGGGCAGGGGTGGAGATGGAATTCGAGATCGGCATCGGCAAGACGGCCCGCCGGGCCTACGGCTTCGACGAGGTTGCGATCGTGCCTTCACGGCGAACGCGTGACCCAGAGGACGTCGACATCCGTTGGGAGATCGACGCCTACACCTTCGAACTGCCGATGATGGCGAGTGCCATGGACGCGGCCGTGTCGCCCGCCACGGCCGTGGAGATCGGCCGCGTCGGCGGCCTGGCGTGCCTGAACCTCGAGGGACTGTGGACCCGGTTCGAGGATCCCGAGCCGATCTATGCCGAGATCGCCGAGCTTTCCGACGAGAAGGCCACCCGCCGCATGCAAGAGCTCTACGCCGAGCCGGTGCAGGAAGACCTGATCGGTCGGCGTATCGAAGAGATCAAGGCCGGCGGCGTCATCAGCTGCGCGTCCCTGACACCCCAACGCGTCGAGCAGTACGCGAAGCTGGTCCTGGACGCGGGGCTCGACATCCTGGTGATCCAGGGGACGGTCGTGTCGGGAGAGCACGTGTCCACCCGACAAGAGCCGCTCAACCTGAAGGAATTCATCCCGGCGTTCGACATCCCCGTGATCGTGGGCGGATGCGCTTCCTACTCGACCGCGCTCCACCTGATGCGAACCGGTGCCGTCGGCGTATTGGTGGGGGTCGGTCCCGGCAACGCCTGCACCACCCGAGGCGTGCTCGGCGTGGGTGTGCCCCAGGCCACCGCGATCGCCGACGCCGCTGCTGCCCGTCGGGAACACCTGCACGAGACCGGTCGCTACTGCCACGTCATCGCCGACGGCGGCATGCGCACCGGCGGTGATATCGCCAAAGCCATCGCGTGCGGTGCCGACGCCGTGATGATCGGCTCGCCCATGACGCGCGCCGACGAAGCGCCCGGGCGCGGCTATCACTGGGGCATGGCGACGTTCCACCCGACGCTGCCGCGAGGCGCTCGGGTCAAGACCCAGCAGGTTGCCTCGATCGAGGAGATCCTTCGTGGCCCGGCACACGAGAACGACGGCACGTTCAACCTGTTCGGTGCGCTGGCGACATCGATGGCCACCACTGGCTACGCCACGATCAAGGAATTCCAGAAGGCTGAGTTGGTGATCGCGCCGTCGATCAAGACGGAAGGCAAGACCTACCAGACGCAGCAGCGCGTGGGGATGGGCCACTGACCCGGCCCGTCCTGGTCGTCGATCTGGGGGCGCAGTACGCCCAGTTGATCGCGCGCCGTGTTCGTGAAGCGCGCGTCTACTCCGAGATCGTTCCTCACGACCTGTCCGCCGCCGACATCGCATCGCGCCGGCCGGCCGGCATCATCCTCAGCGGTGGCCCTGCTTCGGTGTATGCCGACGATGGTCCGACGGTCGATCCCGGGTTGTTCGAGTTGGGGGTGCCGGTGCTCGGCATCTGTTACGGCCACCAGTTGATGGCCCAGGGTCTGGGTGGAGAGGTCGCCGCGACCGGCCAGCGCGAGTACGGCGCGACGACGCTTGCGGTGGAGACCGGATCGCGGCTCCTGCAGGACTTCCCGCCCAGCGACACCGTCTGGATGTCACACGGCGACGCGGTGACGCGGGAACCCGACGGGTTCCGTGTCACGGCGCGCACCACCCAGATCCCGATCGCCGCCATGGAGGACCCCGAGCGAGGCCTGTACGCGGTCCAATTCCATCCGGAGGTCTCGCATACCTCGCACGGCCAGGACGTGATGAAGCGCTTCCTCTACGACGGGTGTGGTCTGCTGCCGGATTGGACGCCGACGAACATCATCGACGACCAGGTCGCGAAGATCCGAGCGCAGGTCGGCGATGCCCACGTGCTGTGTGCGTTGAGCGGGGGTGTGGATTCAGCCGTCGCAGCGCTCTTGGTGCACCGGGCGATCGGCGATCAGTTGATGTGCGTCTTCGTCGATCACGGGTTGAACCGTGAAGGCGAGCCCGACCAAGTTGAGGAGACGTTCGCCCGCCATTTCCAGGTGCCGCTGGTCCACGTCAAGGCGACAGATCGGTTCCTCGGCGTGCTCGCCGGCGTCACCGATCCCGAAGCCAAGCGCAAGGCGATCGGCACCGAGTTCATCCGCGTGTTCGAAGAGGTCGCACGCGAGCACACGGGTGCGAAGTTCCTGGTGCAGGGCACCCTGTACCCAGACGTCATCGAGTCCGGGTCCACGACCGCCGCCAACATCAAGAGCCACCACAACGTCGGTGGGCTCCCCGACGACATGGACTTCGAATTGGTGGAGCCCCTCCGAGACCTGTTCAAGGACGAGGTCCGTCAGGTCGGGAGCGAACTCGGCCTGCCCGAAGAGATCGTGCACCGCCAACCGTTCCCGGGGCCGGGTCTGGCCGTGCGGATCGTGGGCGAGGTGAACGCCGAGAACCTGGCGAAGGTTCGTGGCGCCGATCACATCGTGCGCGAGGAGATCCGCCGCGCCGGCCTGGAGGGCGCGACCTGGCAGGCCTTCTGCGTGTTGCTCGCCGACGTCCAGAGCGTGGGCGTCATGGGGGACGGACGCACCTATGAGAATCCGGTGATCGTGCGTGCCGTGACCTCTGAGGACGCGATGACCGCCGATTGGGCACGGTTGCCGGCTGAGGTGCTGGACACGATCTCGAGCCGCATCATCCGCGAAGTCCCGGGCGTGAATCGGGTGGCGTACGACATCACCAGCAAGCCTCCCGGCACGATCGAGTGGGAGTAGCCTCCCGGCGGGACCACTACTTGTGCCGAAGTTGTGCCAAGGAGGAACTTAAGCCTTTGGGCTGATGTGATATCGGTCATCTAGGGGGTAGCCTCGACCCCGATGAGGTCCCCCCGGTCGTTCCGTTCCCTCTTCGTCGTGTTCGCCCTGGTCACAGGCGTGCTGTCGCTGTCCGTTGCGCCGGCGCACGCCGCCTGGGGCACACCGTCGCAGGTTCGATCCATCGGCGGAACGGGTCGTGCGTCGTTGTTCCCATGGGGTCTTGCCTACAACCCGGTGTCCCAGCGGTACGTCGTCAGTGACTACTTCAACTATCAGATCCGACAGTTCGGGTCGGATTGGTCCACCAAGGAAACGTTGCCCCAGCCGACCGGTGCGGATGGCGATGCGGAATCGGTGTTGGCGTCGGTGGCGGTCGACCCGACGAACGGAGACGTCTACGTAGGCAAACCCAAACCGGACACGCTGGCGCACTACGATGCCGCCGGCAACCGCCTTCCCGACGTGGTCGTGGATCCAGGGTCGAGTGCCCAGACGTACACGGCATGGCTGACGACCGATGACACGGGCGCGATCTACGTGCTCGACAGCCACCTGTGGAACACCGACGCCGACCCCTCGCGCCTGATCAAGCTGGCGCCGGGTGGCGGTTCGCAACTGGCCGTGTGGGACCTTCGATTCCCGGGTCAACTCGCGACCCAGGCCTATGGCCTGGACGTCGCGGCCAACGGCAGGATCTACATCGCCGACTCGATCAACCGCCGCATCCAGATCATGGCTCCCGACGGCTCCTACTTCGGCTCGATCGGATCGGCGGGAGGTGTCGGCCAGGTGGGTGGGTTGTCGGGCGACCTGCGCGGGGTACTGATCGACGACGCGAACCAGCGGATCTACGTCGCAGACGCGCTGCAGAACCAGATCGAGGTGTTCTCGTTCTCGGGTACGCCGTTGTTCCACTTCGGTGGTGAAGGAACCGATCCCGGGCAGCTGATCGGGCCGCGCCAGATGACGTTCGGCCCCGATGGGCACCTGTGGGTCAGCGAGTACGGCAACTACCGCATCCAGGCGTTCGACCCGGCGACGGGGCAGTCGCTCGAGATCCAGCCGCAGCCACTGCCCGAGCGGCCTGCCGGTCAACTGGGGCAACCCCGTGACGTCGCGGTCGACCCTGCGACCGGCAACGTGTGGGTCGCCGACACCTGGAACCAGCGATTCCAGGAGTTCTCCTCCGACGGCACCCTGTTGGGGAGTTGGGGCGGACGAGGCAACGCGCCGCCGTACGGCTTGAAGTACCCCCGCGGGATCGGTTTCGACCCGGTGAACCGCCGGGTATGGGTGACGAACAATGCCGCCGGCACGATCTACGTCTACGACGACCAGGCCAACTTCCTGTTCCAGATCGGCAGTGAGGACAATCGGATGAACTCCCAGCCGGGGTTCTTCGAGAAGCCGTTCGGCGTGACCTTCGGCAACGGGTATGCCTACGTCACCGACGTCGGGAACACCTACGCCGGGAATACAGTGCAGGTGAAGATCCTCGACGCGCTGACCGGCGTCGAGGTCGGAAAGATCAACCCCCGGAACGCGAAGTCGGTCGATGTCGATGAGGCGACCGGCGAGGTCTACGTCGCCGAAGCCGGCGCGAACCAGCAGAAGATCTTCGTGTATGGGCCGACCGGGGGCGCCCCGCTGCGCAGCTTCGGCAGCAAGGGGACAGGCAACGGCATGTTCACCGGTCTGTGGGGCGTCACCGTCGCCAACGGCACGGTCTATGCCACCGACGAGGCGCAGTCCCGGATCCAGGCGTTCACGACGGCGGGCGTGTTCCTGGGCAAGTGGGGCGGCCTCGGCACCAACCCCTATCAGTTCCGCAACCCTTCTGGTATCTCGCATGACGCGACCGGACGTCTCTACGTGGCCGATGCGACGAACGACAGGATCGTGGTGTTCGATCCCGCGGTGCCCAAGCCTGCCTATGAGTTCTCCAAGCCCACGATCCAACTGAACACGCCCGCGAACGGTAGCTTCCTCGACGCGCCCGTTACGGTTACCGGCACCGCGAAGGACACGAAGGGGATCGCCACCGTGGAGATCTCGGTGCGCGACAACGCCGCCGGCAGCTGGTGGGACCCGAAGACCGCCACATGGGTCGCGTCGCAGACGTGGGGGTTCGCGCCGTGGCGAGGATCGCCGTTGGACGCCTCATGGTCCTGGACGTTCCCGGGTCCGCAGTACGAGCGCAGCTATCACGTCGAGGTTCGGGTCCGGGATGCCCAGAACACGCTGTCGGT
>DATDJD010000164.1:0-8745 GCA_036520695.1 Actinomycetota bacterium | reverse complement strand
AGATGAATCGATTTCGACATCGCTATCAAGCGCCACCTCATCCCACTCAAGGGGTCCGCACAAGTCGGCCTGACGATCGTCGACCCGTTCCAGGACATGGATCGCCCCCTGACGGTTGAGTCGGACTTGCACCAATGCCCGAGACATGACTGAGAGCCAATCACAGTGGTCCTCACCGGGTAGACCGTGTGAATCGGAGCATTCAGGTGGGGCAGCTGCCCCCGACGACCTATGCCCATACCGCCTCGGGAGCTCCCATGGCCGAGAAGACCGGATCTGTGGTCTCTTTCCACCTGCGCGATCCCCATGGGGACGTGGTGCGCCTGGCCAGTGCTGGGGGCGCCAACCAGGGGACGGTCGCCTACGACGCCTACGGCAAGCCGTTGGCTGCCAGCGGGAGTGCCTCCCTGCTGGGCTATCAGGGCGACATCACCGACCCGATCACCAAGAACGTCGACATGGGCACCCGGTGGTACGGACCGGGATCGGGCAGGTTCTCCTCCCGAGACGTGATCTTCGGGGCCCCGACCAGCCCCATGAGCCTGAACCAGTTCGGGTACGGGGCGATGAACCCGGTCACGATGGCCGACCCGACCGGGATGTATCCCACGTGCGATGGCAAGTGCTCCGGCAACGTGCAGAAGCGGCTGATCCAGAACTTCTCCCAGACGTACGGAGCAGCGGTACAGGCCGGCACCGCCGGATCCACCTACTACAGCCCGGCTCCGCCTCCGCCACCACCTGCACCCCCGATCACCCACCTCCGGGAAGGCGGCGACTACGTCGAGATGAACTCGTGCACACGCCTGTGCACCGGCTTCGGAGGCCCTGGCCAAGATGGCACCGGCTCGATCGATTGGGGCCTGGAGGAGGAGGGCGGAGAGGATGATGACCCGGGGTGCGGTTTCATGGGTTGGCGATGCTATGACGACGCCGTCGGAGCAGTCGCTGGGGGGGTGGCGGGATGCGTTCAGTATCTCCTGAAGTGCGCGGACGATGTTAAGCGAATCGGCGTTCTACCGATGCTCGCCACGGGCATACCTGCAGGGATCGCATTGACGGTTGCGGGGTGTGCCACCGCTCTCGGATGCGTAGCCGCAGGGCCTACCGGAATCGCAATGAGCGGTGCTGCAGCCTTCGCGACCTACAAATACGGCGAGTCCCTCTATGACGATCGCCAGAATCTATTCAACTTCTCGGATTGCACCGCGGATGCCTTCTTCTGTGGAGATGACCATTGAGCCGTTCGAAACCTGGAAGGCCACGACGCGGCGCCTACCTTGTTTATCTCTTCTCGTGCCTTGCATTCTTCGCGTTCATCGGCGCGGTGGGGTGGATCCTGGCAAAGGGCACTGGCAACGTTGCCGTGGCATCCGCCTGGGCGGTACTCGTGGCGTTGTTCGTTCCGGCGCTCCTTTACCCACTCTTCTTCTTGGAAGAGGACCAGGCGGCTGAGTTCCGCAGGAAGCTGTACAGGGTTTGCATCGTGTTGGCGCTGACAATGGTCGCCGCCTCCCTCGCCTTCATCGTCTTCCTGGTCGTCAGTGATTGAGTGCGCGGATTCGCGGTTGCGGACTCCCCTAGGTTCGGTCACCCTGAGCTTGACCGGTTTCCCGGACACCTGCTGACAATGACGCGTGAGTGCACGAGCGGCGTCCCTCTTGAACTCGGCTCGCGAGACCATCCCGATCGTGGAAACGCGACTCTGACGGTTGTAGAAGACCCTCGATGAACTCGACCGGCTTACGCCTGCGGGAGTGGAACGGTCTACTCCCGTTAGGCTCTTGCCGGGAGGATGGCCGAGCGGACGAAGGCGACGGTCTTGAAAACCGTTGGTCCCGGTGACGGGTCCCGAGGGTTCGAATCCCTCTCCTCCCGCTACGATCGGACCGATCTCGTTGGGGCTCAGCTGAGCGCGGCGATCCCCGCCGCCCATGCCTGATCCAGATCGGCATCTGGCGGGAACCGCCCGTCCAGCTCCAAGATCGTCATGCCATGCGCGAACGCCCACGTGGCCCGCGCCCTCGCCTCCGAGCCAGTGACCCGGACCAGTGGCTCCGCCGTCCACGCCTCCAACCCTTCGGGCAAGGCTTCCCGCGGGAGCGGGCCTTCAGTCGCGAGCCGGTAGAGGTGAGGATGCGCGATCGCCCAGGCCCGATATGCCCGGCCGAGCGCGGTGAGCGACGCGCGGCGAGCCGGCCGTCGGCCCAGCCCATCGACCGCAGCATGCATCGCGGCACCCTGACCGCGGAACGCTTCGGCGATGAGGAGCACCTCCATGTCGTCCTTGCTCTCGACGTGTTTGTAGAGCGACGGCGCCCGGATGTTCAGGCGAGCGGCGACCGCTCGCATCGTGAGGCCGTCGGGACCCTGGGTCTCCAACAGGTCCCGAGCGGCCTCGACGATCTGGCTCACTCGATCGGTCGTGGCCTGACTCATGCCGCCCCGTTGTGACGCTTGGCGTGCACCCTGGCCGTCAGTGCGTCGTTCACACGCCGGAACTGGTCGAGCGTCTCGCCCTCGATCATCTTCCGCAGGAACGGGACCAGCACTCCGCTGAACCGCTCCCCTTGCACGAATCGAACCGTCCCAGGCTCGTCCTCGTGGATCTCGAACCGGTGCTCGCCGTCGAAGATCCCCGGCAAGAGGAGTCGGCCCATCCACCGGAGCTCGTGACCAGGATCGGCGGCCAGGACGGTGGGTCGCAGGGTCATGGTCTTGCCGGCCGAGCGCTCGAACTCGATCGTGAGTCGCTCACCCACGACGGCGTTGCCCTGGACCGACCGCATCGCCGGGTTCCACTCGCCGTAGTGAGTGAAGTCGCTCAGCACGTCCCAGACCTCGGCGGCGGTGCCGGCGATCGTGGTCTCCGTTCGGATCTCGTTCCGCAACATCGGGGCCTCCTGACCTCACGACCGGCTAACGACGTTAGCCTCTCGAGGAGGAGAGTAGCTAACAGCGTTAGCCTTGTCAACCCATCGCTCGGTGTCTCTCGACGGCGTCGGCATCTGTCCGATGTACAGGCGTCCCCGACCGGCGCTACCCTGGCGCCCATGACTGACCCCACGCAGGGCGCAGGCCCCCCGGTGCCCGAGGCGGACCTGCGTGAGTTGGTCGACCACATCCCGGCCGCGATCCTGGTGCTGGCGAACGTGCCCACGGTGTCGATCGTGTACGCAAGCGCGCACATCGAACGGCTCACGGGCTATCCCGTCGACGCCTGGCTCGACGATCCCGAACTGTCGACCAGGGTCGTACACCCCGCCGATCGCGAACGGGTCCTCGAGGGGTGGGCGACGTCGGTCGGTGATGCGGCCCCCTTCACGCAGGAGTTCCGGGTGATCACGCGCGAGGGTTCCATCGTGTGGATCCGAGCCGAAGCCGAACCGATCCGGGATGAGCGCGGAGATGTCGTGTCGTGGCACGGCATCGTGACCGACATCACCAGTCGGATGGCCGCCGAGGATGCCCTCACCCGATCCGAAGCCCGCTATCGAGCACTCGTGGAGCGCCTGCCGGCGGTGGTCTACGTCGATTCCGACGATATCCGCCCCCGCAGCCTGTACGTGAGTCCGAATTCCGAAGACGTGTTGGGCTATGCGCCCTCGACCTACCTTGGCGACAGCGAACTGTGGACCCGTTCGATCCATCCCGACGACCGAACCGCGGTCGCGCACGCGTGGTCGGCGGTGATCGTCAACCGACAGCCGTTCCACGCGGAATACCGGGTCGTGCGACCCGACGGCGCCGTGGTGTGGGTCCGCGACAGCAGCATCCCCGTGCACGACGAGGAAGGCTCCACGCTCTTCTGGCAGGGCGTGATGCTGGACATCACGTCGCAGAAGATCGTCGAAGAAGCGCTTCGCTTGTCCGAGGTCCGCTACCGCCTGTTGGTCGAGCAGGTCCCGGCCGTCGTCTACGAGATGGACCGAGACGACGAGCGGCGCACCTTGTACGTCAGCCCGCACGTCGAGGAGATCCTCGGCTACACGCGACAGGAGTGGTTGGACCAACCCGATATCTGGACCGAGCTGTTGCACGAGGACGACCGGGAGATCGAGTTGGCGGCCCACGACCGCCACACCGAGACCGGCGAACCGTGGTCCCGCGAATACCGTCTGATCGCTAGCGATGGACGCGTCGTGTGGGTTCGCGACCAGGCGCGGCTGATGCGAGACGGGGACCCGGGCTCGGCCCGGTGGCAAGGCGTGATGCTGGACATCACTCCTCAGAAGGAGGCGGAACGGGCGCTGCGCGAGGCCAATGACGAACTGGAATTGGGCGTCCTGGCCCGTACCACCGAGCTCGCCGACGCCAACGAGATGATGTCGCTGGAGATCGGCGAGCGCAAACGCGTGGAAGCCGAACTCCGCGAGGCAGAGATGCGTTACCGGCTGCTGATCGAGGATCTGCCGGCCGCGGTCTACACCTGGGAGGCCAACTGGAACGACGAGGACGCCGATCCCAACGCGCCGTTGCCGTACATGAGCCCGCAGATCGAGAGCATCGTCGGCTACACCAGTACCGAATGGGGCCAGACGGGCTTCTGGCGAACCCGGCTGCACCCGCACGACCGTGATCGGATCCTGGCGGCATCCGCCCACAGCGCCGAAACGGGGGAGCCGTTCAACGTCGAACATCGATACCTCGCCAAAGACGGACGCATCGTGTGGGTGTTGGATCGAGCCACGATCCGGACGCGTGATGAGCACGGTGTGCCCGCCACGTTCCAAGGCATCATGCTCGACGTCACCGCGCGCAAGGAAGCGCAAGCCAAGGCCGCCGAGGTCGAAGCCCGTTACCGCTTGATCACCGAGCAGGGCCCGGTCATGTCCTACATCTGCCGACTGGATCAGGACGTGGAACCTCCAGGCCTGCTCGTGGAGTTCATCAGTCCGCAGACGGCAGACGTCGTGGGTTACCCCATCGACCATTGGGTGGGCCGGCCCGATCGTTGGTTCGAGATGATCCACCCCGATGACAGAGGGGTGGTCGAACGGGTCATGGATAACCTCCGGCTCGCCGGCGAGCCCTGGTCGAACCACTATCGGGTCATCGCCGGCGACGGGCAGATCATCTGGCTCAAGGACCAAGGACTCGTGGTCGAGCGCGACGCCGAGGGACGTCCGAGCCGGTTCCAGGGCGTGCTGCAGGACGTCACCGAGGAACGCGAGCGGCTCCAGGAACTGGAGGTGTCCGAGCGAGCGTTCCGCGAGATGGTGGAGTCCTCCTCGGTCGTCACGTGGACCGAGGTGGTCGACCGCGACACAGGTCGCGCTCGCTACACCTACATCGGACCGCAGGTGCAGGAGCTCTTGGGCTACTCACCCACCGAGCTGATGGACGAACCGGACCATTTCGATCGGCTCGTGCACCCGGACGATCGCGCTCGTGTGGCGACGGACTCGGACCGCTCAGCCGAGGCGTTGGTCCCGTGGGAGGACGAGTACCGCGTCATCGCTCGCGACGGCAGCGTGCGCGTCGTCCACGCGACCGCACGCCCCGGTCCGATCGATCAGGTCGCCAACACCGTGACCTGGTTCGGTGTCAGCGTGGACGTCACCGCCAGCCGAGACCTCGCGCGACAGGCGTCCTTGGAGGCACGCGCCGAGCGCTAGTCCTTCGGCGACATGACCCGCAGGTGTTCGGGCAGGTAGGGGTGCAGCTTCACCGGCAGCTCCACCGAACCGTCGGCCTGCTGGTGGTTCTCGAGCAGCGCGATGAGCGTTCGACCCACCGCCGTCGCCGTGCCGTTCAGCGTATGCAGGATCTCCACCTTGCCGCCGGCCCGGCGCACCCGCGCCTGCAACCGCCGAGCTTGGTAGTCCGTGGTGTTGGAGCACGACGTGAGCTCGCGGTAGCGGTCCTGGCCGGGGAGCCAGACCTCGATGTCGTACTTCTTCGCTGCACTGCCGCCCAGATCGCCCGCCGCGATGTTCACGACGCGATAGGGCACCTCGAGGTTGGCGACGATCTCTTCCTCGACAGTGACCAGGTACTCGTGTTCGTCCCATGCGGCTTCGGGCGTCGTGAACACGAACATCTCGACCTTGTCGAACTGGTGCACACGGAACATGCCGCCCATGTCCTTGCCGTAGGTGCCCGCTTCACGACGGAAACACGAGGAGTACCCGGCGTAGCGCAACGGGAGTTCGGCCTCGTCAAGGATCTCGCCCATGTGGAAGGCGGCGAGCGGCACCTCAGCGGTGCCCACCAGGTAGAGCTCGTCTTCGGTCGTGGTGTACAGCTGCGCCTCGTCGGCAGGCAGGAACCCCGTGCCGTACATCGCTTCCTCGCGAACCAACACCGGTGGGATCGCCGGCGTGAAGCCCTTGCTCGCCAGGATGTCCATGGCGTGGCGCATCAGCGCGAACTGCACGAACACCAGGTCGCCCAACAGGTAGACGAACCGTGAACCGCTGGTGCGAGCGCCTCGTTCCACGTCGAGCACGCCGAGCAGCGCGCCGAGTTCCGCGTGGTCGCGGGGTTCGAACTCGAACGTCGTGGGATCGAGGTGGCGGCGCACCTCCACCGCGTCGTCGTCGGTGAAGCCGTCGGGCGCACTCTCGTGCGGCACGTTCGGCGTCGCTGCCAAGAGAGCGTTGAGTGCCGCGTCGGCGTCGACGAGCTGGGGCTCCAGTTCCTTGAGTTCGGCCGACACGCGGGCGACCTCGCCGATCAGTCGCTGCTTCTCCTCGCCGTCTGCCCCCCCGATCGCCTTGGAGACTCGGTTCTGTTCGGCTCGGAGTTCATCGACGCGGGTGGTGAGGGAACGGCGTCGCTCGTCGAGTTCCAACAGCTGATCGACGGCGTCACCAAGGTTGCGGCGGGCCAAGCCCGCGCGGAAACGTTCCGGGTCCTCCCGGATCGCTTTGATGTCCAACATGGCTACGGCACCTTTACTTGCTCGGGTTCCTTCGGCGTCTGCTCCTTGGCGGCCGGCTGTGCACCGGCCTGGGGCGACGAGGAGGAACCCGACCCGTCCATGATGCTCTGGCCGTGGAAGATGCCGCCTTCCTCGACCACGAGCGTCTTGGACGTGATATTGCCGTCGATGCGGCCGCCGCGGGCGAGTTGCGCCTTGCCTTTGACGACGATGTTGCCCTTGAAGCGACCGGCGACGCTGACGTTCTCAGCGCGGATGTCGGCCTCCACCTGGCTCTGCGGTGACAGCGAGACATCGCCGTCGGCGTTGATCTGGCCCTTCACCTGGCCGTCGATACGCAACGAACCCGCCGACACGACATTGCCTTCCAGACGCGCGCCGGCACCGACGATCGTGACCTCACCGTTCTCCGCCATGTCCGCTCCCTTCCCTGTTCGGGGTTGTGCGTCGGGGGCAGTTGCCTCGATCGCGTCTGCTTCGTCCTCGTCGCGCTTGAAGATCATCGCGCCTCCACCACCTCGGCCGCCGGTTCCATCGCTTGGCGGATGGCCTCGGCTTCCTCCACCGACAGGTTGTAGCTGCTCGCCCGTTCGGTGATCGGTTTGGCATACACCCGCGTCTCCTGCCGACCGTTGATCGACGTGAGCACCACTCCACTGCCGTGCTCGTCCAGCATGGCGCATGAGAAGGAAAGGCGCCCGCCGACATCCTCGAACGCGTCGTAGCGAAGCAACGACAGGTGGCGAACGCTTCCTTCGATCAGCACCTGCTGTCGCTTGTCGGCGCCGTTGAGGACGCGCACCGCCTGTTCCAACCGCTTGATCTGGGCTGCCTGGCCCTCCAGCACGCCACGGAGGGCCTCGTCCATGCGGATGGGGCCTGCGGATTCCTTCGGCCGACGCCCGCCGGCACCCACGATCGCGAACGCGATCGCGAGCACGGAGAGCCCGATCGCGATCAACGCGATGAGCGAGAGCGTTCTGGTGGAGAAGTCCATCGCTGCCTCGGCTGGTCCGATCGGCGGCCCGCGTGGGCCTGCAAGGGCCGAAGTATACGACGGGGCCTTCGGCGGTCTCTCGCGACCCGTTGGTTCAGGCTGTCACTGCACGTCGCGAGCACGCAGCAGCACGGCCGCGACCGCACCGATGAGCACCACGAAGGCAGCGATCACGAACACCCCGCGAACCGGCGTCACGACGAATACCCGCTCGTCCTGATAGAGCTCGGTCTTCGTGGCCGTGATGACGGCAGCGATGTTGTCTCCCAACATGAATCGTCCGAGGCTCGGCCGGAACCCACGCACGATGCTCTCGAACACCACCATGTAGACGAAGACGGCCCCCAAGGCAGCGGCGGTGTTGCGGCCGATCATCGCCACCGCGGCGCCCAGGAGCGAGCCGGCAACGGCGACCGCAGCGATCCGGAAGGAGGTCGCCCCGACATCACCGATCCACCCCGAGGTGGTCGAGGTGGACCCGCGCAGCGCGGCGCCGAGGGCGATCGCCAGCGAGAACACCAACAGCAGCGCCAGGGTCAGGATGAAGACGCCGGCAGCGACCGCGGCCAGACGGGTCAGGAACCATCTGATCCTCCTCGGTTCCCAGGACAGGATCGTCGTGATGGTCCCGGTTTGCCACGACGCCCCCACCGCCGACGCACCCGCAACCAGACCGATCAGCAGCAGGAGGAACCCGGCTCCCTGCATGTATCCGGGAAGATCACCCAAGGTCAGTTGGTCACCACCCACGAAGTCCTCGACGAGGAACTGGCTGCGGCAGAACTCCGCCGCCTTGACACCGGCGGGGAGTTGGGTGAAGAACCGTTCGTTCTTGTTCTCGATGCAGCGCGCGACCACCTTG
>DATDJD010000163.1:0-11101 GCA_036520695.1 Actinomycetota bacterium | reverse complement strand
GCGCGTCTGCCAGTTCCGCCATCCCGGCCGGAGCCCCATACGATAGCGGGCGAGCGAGCGGGTCCCGACGTCGATGCGCCGGCCTCGTCGCCTTCATCACCGGTCTCGGGCTCCTCGCGGCGTGCTCGTCGACGGACGTCGGCGGCGGAGAAAGACCGAACGTGCGGATCGGCTTCCTGCAGGACCTGACGGTCCCGTCGCACGTGGATCTGGTGTCTCCTTCCTTCCTGGCGTTCGACCTGGCCGTGCACGACGCGATCGAGGCGGGCGGTTCCGAGCTCGATGTCGAGGTGGTGCAGATGGACACCGAGGGAGATCCCGAACGAGCCGTCAGCTTCGCTCGCGAGATCGTTGCCGATCCCAGCTACGTGGCGGCGGTCGCCGCACCGTTCTGGTCCGAGCCGCCGGAGGTGGCCGCGATCCTGGAGGACGCCGGCGTGCCCACGCTGAGTCTGTCGCCGCAGAGCCCCTCATCGGCGACCGGAACCCAGGCGGCGTCCGGACTCTGGCGTCGGTTCGTACCGGACGCTTCACTCCAAGTCGAGGTCCTTGCGGACGTGATCACGAGCGCCGCGACCTCGGAAGTGAAGGATGGCGCCGCCGAACCGGTGTGCATCCTCGGCGAGGACTGGTCCTACTCGACCGAGCTTCAGTCGGACCTCGACGAGGCGCTCGCACCATCGATCACGCGCACGATGCTCACCCTCGACGACGACGTTGACGTAGACCTCGCCCACGGTCGCGGGTGCGGGCTCGTGGTGTGGACGGGGGCGCCCGATGGTGCCGTCGACCTCGCGTCCGCGTTGCACGCCGCGGGGTCGGTGCGCGGGCGCCCCGTCGACTTCGGCGCCGACGCGCTGAAGACCGTGATCCCGCCCACCGCTCCGAACCACGAGGGCGTGGTCGTCGGCGCGCTCACCTGCCCGTGCGCAGATGTCTCCACACGGTCGGACGACGGTGTGCGCCGGTTCATCAATGCCTATCAATCGGCCAACGGGCTCGCGCCCGGGATCTACGCCGCTGAGGCGTGGGACGCCGCTCAGGTGCTGGCAGGTGCCTTGGCCGGGGAGGCGCACGATCGGACAGCCGTTGCAGCCTCACTCGCTCGGTTAGAGAGGTTCGACGGCGTTGTCGGTGAATACGTCTTCGACGGTGGGGGTGAGCTCGTCTCACCTCGTGTCGGTCTGTATTCGGCCGCCGGCTCGCGTTGGCTCCCCGTCGATCGCTGACTGCGCCCTGTCGTATTACCCACGGACCGAAACCCCGTGAGCACGCATTTCGCGTAGTCCTTCCCGGGGGTTGTTTCTCGCTTCGCGTTGCTCGCACCGGCCCCCCGGCCTATAGTCCGGCCGACGGTAAGGGGCGTGTGCCATTGCGTCCCGGAAGGAGGAACTTGATGCAGAAGCACGGTTCCAGGTGGATCTTGGCGATGGTTGCGGTCTTCGCACTCGTCACGGCCGCCTGCGGGAGTGACAGTGACAACGAGCCCAACGATGGCGGCGGTGGGGCCACAGGTTCGACGACAGCTACCGGAGCATGCGCCGACGCCGACATGACGGCCGGAGACCTTCTCGCCCAGATCTGCGAAGAGGGCAAGATCCGTGTCTCGACCGACCCGGCGTATCCGCCTCAGTCGTCGTTGAACCCGGAGACCGAGGAGTTCGAGGGATTCGACATCGACGTCGCAACGGCGATCGCCGATCAGCTCGGGGTCGAGATCGAGTGGGAGACGCCGAAATGGGAGGCCATCACGGCCGGGAACTGGCAATCCCGCTGGGACATGAGCGTGGGCTCGATGACGGTGACCGAAGAGCGGACCGAGGTCCTTGACTTCTCGCCCGCCTACTACTTCACACCGGCCTCGATCGCGGTCCAAGAGGACAGCGACGTGACCTCCGTCGACCAGCTCAACGGTCAGACGATCGGGGTCTGTTCGGGGTGCACCTACGACTTCTTCCTGCAGGGCACCCTCGATATCCCCGGCTACACCTTCGAGTCCCCGATCGACGTCACGATCAAGGGCTTCGACACCGACTCGACGGCGATCCAGGCTCTCGTGTCGGGACAGGTCGACGGCGCGATGTCGGCGACACCGACGCTTGAGGCCGCGATCAAGAAGGGCCAGCCCATCAAGTTGGTCGGCGAGCCGCTGTTCTATGAGCCGCTGTCGGTGGCATTCGACAAGGAGTCTGAGTTGGACCAGGCAGCCCTGGCGGCCGCCGTGTCCGAGATCGTCGATGGACTCCACGCCGACGGGACCCTCTCGGAGTTGTCGATGGAGTGGTTCGGCACGGATCTGACGGTCAGCTCGGAGAGCTAGCACCACCCGACGGAACGGGGGACTCGCGTGGCGACGTTCGAGGAGAAGGGGGCCGGGGCGACCCGGCCCCCCGCCCAGCGGCCGACCAACCGCATGGAGGGCATGGCCCAGGCCAGCGCGAGGGTTTCGTTCCGGCTGAAGGTCGCGATCGTGTGGATCGTGATCTTCCTGATCCTCGGGTTCTTGTTCAGCAAGGCCGACTTCGACACGCAGTTCATGAAGGATCGATGGGACTACGTCGCGAAGGGCCTGATCTGGACGATCGGCATCGCGGCCGCCTCCATCGTGCTGGCGATCCTGCTGGCGTTGCTCGGCGCGCTCGGACGGCTGTCTCGGAATCCGATCGGCTATGGGGTGTCGGGTTTCTACACCTCGTTCTTCCGAGGGACCCCGCTCATCGTCCAGCTGTTCATCATCACGTTCGCCCTCCCGGTGGTCGTGAGCAACCTCGGGCTTCCCGAGAACGTCGAGAACCTGCTCACGCTTGACCCCTTCGTCGCAGGCATCATCGCCCTCGGACTCAACTACGGCGCCTACATGACGGAGATCTTCCGAGCCGGCATCCAGTCGGTGAGCCACGGTCAATCGGAAGCGGCAGAAGCGTTGGGCATGACCTACCGCCAGAAGATGAAGCGAGTGGTGTTACCGCAGGCCTTCCGGGTCATCATCCCGCCCACCGGCAACGAGTTCATCGCCATGATGAAGGACACCGCGCTGGTGAGTTTCATCGGCGTCTCGGTCGATCAAGCCGAGATCTTCCGTCGCGCCCAGCTCGCAGGGGCCGAGGCGTTCAACCCGGTCGAGGCGTACCTGCTCGCCGCGGTGATGTATTGGGTCCTCACGGTGATCTTCACGTTCTTCCAGAGCCGACTCGAACGACGGATCAACAAGGGCTACGTCCGCGGCGGTCCCGAGAAGAAGACCAAGGTCGTCAGCATGAGCGGATCAGGTGGCGAGGGCGGCCACCTGCCCATGGTGGTCGAAGAAGACATCGGTGGGGGACCGGAACTCGGGGGGCAGGGACATTGACCACGGTATCGAACGGCCAAGCTGTCGTCAGGGTGGAGAACCTCTATAAGCGCTTCGGCAACCTCGAGGTGCTCAAAGGCATCGACATGGAGGTGGACAAAGGCGAGGTGGTCGTCATCTTCGGCCGATCCGGGTCGGGCAAGAGCACGCTCCTTCGGTGCGTGAACTTCCTCGAGGACCCGACCTCAGGCATGATCGAGGTCGCTGGGGTCCGCCTCGAGGGCGGTCACCGCACCAAGGGCAAGCGCGAACAGATCCGCCAGCTACGGATCAAGGCCGGCATGGTGTTCCAGCAGTTCAACCTGTTCCCGAACCTGACGACGATCGAGAACGTCATGGAAGGCCCTGTGACGGTTAAGGGCATCCGAGCAGAATCCGCGAAGGCTCAGGCGATGGAGCTGCTCGCCAAGGTGGGGCTCGCCGACAAGGCAGATGAGTTCCCGATCCGGCTCTCAGGCGGTCAGCAGCAGCGGGTGGCCATCGCACGAGCGTTGGCGATGGAGCCCGAAGTCATGCTCTTCGACGAGCCGACGTCGGCCCTGGACCCCGAGTTGATCGGCGAGGTGCTCAGCGTCATGAAGTCGCTCGCCAACGACATGCACATGACGATGATGGTCGTGACCCATGAGATGGGCTTCGCGCGTGAGGTGGCCAACCGCATGATGTTCTTCCACGAGGGAGTCATCCTCGAGCAAGGGACCCCCGACGAGTTGATCAACCACACGAAGAACCCCGAGACGAAGAAGTTCTTCGAAGCGGTCCTCTAGGCCCTCGAGCGGCCCTTCAGGGTCGGTGCCTCACCCGCAACCCTCGACCTGTCCTTGCGACCACTCGGTCGAACACACCTTGGAAACAGATGATGGGCCGCGCCGCCCCTCGGGTTCGATCACGCCTTCCCCATACGTGATCGTCCCCTGTCGAGCGTCGCGGCCCATCAAGCTGCGGTCCCGAGCGACTCGGCCGGTCCGGTTTCCCGTCCCTGCCTGCAGCCTCGCGGGACCGTCGCGAACGATAAACGCGAGGTTGAGACCTGTCAACTCCGAGCCCTGACTCCCGCACCTCGTCGCGCCGAAGCCGCAGGTCAACGCATCGGGAAAAAGTGTGACAGGGACCGTGTGGGCGACCGGTGAGGCCCGGAGCGATCAGGCCTCCGCAACCTCGAGCGTCGCGTGCATGCCTTGCGCATAGTGCTCGGGCAGATTGCACACGATCGCGTACGTCCCTGGATCGAGGGTGACGGACAGCTCGGCCGTCGAGCCCGGAGTCACGTCCTCGACCTCGTCGACGAGCGTGAGGCCGCCGGTGTCTGCTACGTCGTCCTCGATCGGCAAGGCGTCCAGGTCCACGTCCTGGGCGCCCGAGAAGATCTCGAACTCGTGCGTGGTGGGTCCCTCGTTCGACGCCGCGAAGGTCACGGCACCAGGTGCGATGGAGTCCGGGGCCACCGTCAGTTCGAAGTCACTCAGTGCGACTTCGACCGTGGGTCCGTCCGTCCCGTCGCCACCGCTGCAGGCCACGGCCGCGCCCATCAGGGTTGCGAGGAGGACAACGAGCGTCTTGGTGTGTGGGTCTCGCATAGGGTCTCCGTGGTCGTCGATCGTCAGGCAGGGCTCGGGCTGGTGGGCGCCGGAACCGAAGATGGTGCGGTCTTCGGTTCCGGCTGGGTGCTGCGAGGCCGGGCGGGCCACAGCACGTAGACACCCATGGGGATCGCGTACCCCAGCCACACCAGGACTTCAGCCGTGGTCGGCACGGGTTGCAGGCCCAGCATGCCGGTGAGGAGGGCGGCACGGACGCTGCCTGGAGCCACGAGCCACGTCAGGTTGAAGGCGGGATCTTGTAGCTGGGTGACCACACCCGCTTCGGCAAGTGAGTGGACTGCGCTGGCGAGCAACCCGGCCGCTACCAGCACCAGGATGAACCCGGTCACCCGGAAGAAACGGCTCAGGTTGATCCGGATGCCGCCTCGATAGATCGCGTAACCCAGACCGACGGCAACGAGCACACCGATGAGAGCTCCCAGGCCTGTTGCGGTGGGGTTGGTGGAGTTCTGAAAGGCCGCCAACATGAAGATCGCGGTTTCCATGCCCTCACGGATGACTGCGAAGAACGCCATGCCGACGAGAGCCAAGGTTGAACCTGCGACCAGCGCATCGGCGGCGTGTCGTTCCAGGTGCCCCTTGAGTTCGCGGGAATGGCGCCGCATCCACACCACCATGTACGTCACGCCGGCGACCGCGATCAGGGCAAGGACGCCCTCCATGATCTCGCGTTCCTTGAAGGGGAGGCTCTCCCCGACGATGCTGAGGACGACGGCGATGGCGGCACAGATCGCAACGGCCGCGCCCACCCCGATCCACATCGACCGCATCGCCTTACGCTCGTTCCGCTGGGTCAGGAACGCCGCGATGATGCCCACGATGAGCGCCGCTTCAACGCCTTCCCGGAGGCCGATGACGAACGTGGGCAGCATGACTGAGACCCTTTCCCTCGCCCCGGACAGGTTCCTCGGGGACGTTCGGTGGCCCGAACACTCATCATTCGGACTATCGAAATCCTATCGAGAGCATCGGATTCACGTCAAGGTGATTCGGGGCCGAACGGATGACCCCGTGTCAGCGTTGAGGGTCCGGCTCGACCCAGAGGTTGTCGGCGAGGTGGGCGCCGAGTGCCACTGGCGTGCCGGCGACGGTGAGGCTCATCGTTCCGTCGGGGCCGACGCCGTTCACCAGCAGTTCTCCGCCCGGCATGAGTCCGCTGTCTTCGAGGAACCGCATCACGTCGAGCTCGAGTTCGAGGTCCTCGGTGAGCCTGCGGAGCGTCGTGACGGTGCCCGCAGGCACATCCTTCAGCACGACCAACCTCGTGACGTCGACCTCGTTGCTGGACCCGGGGATCGGATTGCCGTGGGGACAGGCTCCTGGGTCGTTGAGCAAGATCACCAGTCGCGCCTCCACCTCGGAGGAGATCACCCGCTCCCACCGTTCGGCCTCCTCGTGCGCCGTGTGCCACGGGAGTCCGATGATGTCGATCAGGAGGTGCTCTGCGAGCCGGTGCCGGCGGACCAGCACCACGGCCATGGCCCGACCGTCGTCGGTGAACCCGAGCGTGCGACCGTCGGCGGTCACCAAACCGTCGGCAACCAGTCGCTTCACGTGTTCGGAGACCGAGGCTCGACTCACACCCATCCAACGGCCGAGCTCGGCCTGCACCAGCGGGAAGCCTTCCTCTTCGAGCTCGTACAGGGCTTCGAGGTAGTCGGCGGAGGCGTGTCGCGCGTCGGAGGTCATGGGCGCAGATTACGATACGCGCGTGACCCCCTCGCGAGCGACGGCAGGTGCTGCCGAAAGCCAGGACCCGCAGCGGTTGTTCCTGCTCGATGGGCATTCCCTGGCCTACCGCGCATTCTTCGCCCTGCCACCCACCCTCGCGACGTCGAGCGGCACGGTGACCAACGCCGTCTACGGGTTCACCAGCATGCTGATCAAGCTGCTCACAGAGGAGCAGCCCGACCTGATCGCCGTCTTCTTCGACTCAGGCGCACCGACGATCCGGCTCGCCAAGGACGCCGACTACAAGGCCGGTCGACGCGAGACGCCGCAGGATTTCAGCTCGCAGCTGGGGTTGATCGAGGAGGTCCTGGGAGCCCTTGAGATCCCGGTCTTGCGGATCGACGACGGCAACGAGGCCGACGACGCGATCGGTACGTTGGCGGTGAAGGCCGCTGCCCAAGGCATCGACGCCACGATCGTCACCGCAGACCGGGACTTCTTCCAACTGGTCAGGCCGGGGATCACGGTCATGTTCAACCGCAAGGGCATCAGCGACATCGTGCGCTACGACGAGGCAGCCGTGACTGAGCGTTTCGGCATCACCCCGGCCCAGTACCTGGATTTCGTGGCCCTGAAGGGTGACAGCAGCGACAACATCCCCGGGGTCCCGGGTGTGGGTGACAAGACCGCCGCCAAGTTGATCAACCAGTTCGGCTCGGTCGAGGAGTTGTTGGCGCACACGGACCAACTGAAGGGCAAGCAGAAGGAGAACGTGGAGGCCAGCGCAGAGCGCCTCCCGCTCAACAAGGAACTGGCGTTGATCGTCACCGATGTCCCGCTGCCGGTCGTCCCTGAAGAGTGCGTCATGGGGGAGTGGGATCGAGCCGAGGTCGATCGGTTGTTCACCTCGCTCGAGTTCCGAAGCTTGTTCGACCGGCTGCAGGAGATCGGCCATTCGGTGAAACCGGCGGTCGAGGTGGCCGAGCTCGACCTGCGCGAGGTCTCGCCCGATGAGCTTTCGGCGACCTGGGCTGGTGGGGCCCCGGTCGGCGTTCGTCTGGACGCCGACGACGACGCCGTCCGCGGCGCCGCGACCTCGGCCGGTGGCGCCCAGGCGGCGTACGCCGCATTGACGAACGTGGCACCGCTCGAGGGGTTCCTGGCAGACGTCGCCGCACCGAAGTGGGCGCATGACGCGAAGATGCTGGAGCGGGTCGCTTTGCGTTCCGGCGGCGTGATCGCCGGCGTCGCGTTCGACACGCTCCTGGCGGGCTATCTGCTCGACCCCGCGGCGGCGACCTATGAGCTACGCGCCCTCGCGGAGTCCTACCTAGGCACCGACGTCATGGGTTCGGTCGACGAGCAGGACGAGGGACAGCTGTTCGCCGACGCGCCCTGGCGGATGGTCGCGGCCGAGGCAGCGGCTGTGGCGCTCCTGGCTCCCGTGATGGAGGAGCAGATCGACAAGCAAGGCTTGCGGAGCCTGCTCGATGATGTCGAGCTGCCGCTGTCGTCGGTGCTGGCCCGCATGGAGGCGCGCGGAATCCGGCTGGACGGTGACTATCTCGAAGAGATGGGGGAGTCGGTTCGCGATCGCATGGCGACCCTGAAGGCAGAGGTCTACCAACACGCGGGCGAAGAGTTCAACCTCAACTCGCCACCGCAGCTGCGCAAGGTTCTGTACGACCAACTCGGACTCCAGCCGGGGAAGAAGACACCGACGGGTGAGCTGTCGACGGACGCCAGCGTCCTGGAGAAGCTCCGCGATGCGCACCCGGTCGTCGATGCGCTGCTGCAGTGGCGGGAACTCGACAAGCTGAATTCCACCTACCTGGAGGCGCTGCCGAAACTGGTGGACCCTCGGGACGGCCGGGTGCACACCACCTTCAACCAGGCGGCAGCGGCCACAGGGCGGCTGTCCTCCACCAATCCCAACCTGCAGAACGTCCCGATACGCACCGAGCTGGGACGCCAGATCCGCAGGGCATTCATCCCGGGCGAGCAGGACCACGTGCTCTTGGTGCTCGACTACTCCCAGATCGAGCTCCGTGTGCTCGCGCACCTGTCGGGTGATGAAGGGTTGCGGGCGGCGTTCGCCGGAGGGGAGGACATCCATACCGCGACGGCGGCACGCGTCTTCGGCCTGCCGCTGGATGCCGTGGACCCCGGCTCGCGCTCTCGCGCGAAGATGGTCAACTACGGCCTCGCCTACGGCATGAATTCGTGGGGGTTGGCGCAGCGTCTCGACATCGCACCCGACGAGGCGCAGGAGATCATGGATGCGTACTTCGCTTCGTTCCCCGCGATCCACGACTACCTGGAGAATCAGGTGGGCAGAGCTACCGTCGAGGGCTTCACCGAGACGATCCTGGGTCGGCGCCGCTATATCCCGGAGTTGCAGGCCGCCAATCCGCGCGTCCGTGACCTGGGGCGTCGCCAAGCGCTCAACGCCCCGATCCAAGGCAGCGCAAGCGACGTGTTCAAGATGGCGATGATCCGGGTGGACGAGGCGCTCCGGGGACGCCCCGAGCTCGATTGCCACATGCTCCTCACCGTGCACGACGAGCTGGTCCTCGAGGTTCCCGAAGCCAACGTCGAGGCGGCAGCCGCCCTGGTCAAGGAGCGTATGGAGCACGCCGTCGAGCTCGACGTGCCGCTGCAGGCAGACGTCGGATGGGGCCCCAACTGGTCCGACGCCGCCCCGGCAGGCCACTGACCGGCAAGCGCACCGTTTGACGCCGTTTCCGCTGGACACCTACCCTATGGGCGGCCGCGGGCCCCAGGGATCGTTCGGGGACGCTCGTGTGCCACTCGCAAATCCCAAGCCGCGAGTGGTGAGCGCCGCGCGCCGGAAGGAGACCACCGTCATGAGTGAGGACACCGCGGTCGCCCCTGAGGCGACCGAGACCGAAGCGGCCCCTGAGGCCTCCACCGAGGAGGTTCCCGCCGCTGCCCCTGACACACCCGATGACGCACCAGCTGCCACACCCGCTGACTCTGAGCCCGCGGCCGAAGCGCCACCCGCGCCCGTGGAGTACGAGCGCGACCTGACCCCCGAGGAGCTGATCGAGGCCCTCGAGGCCTCGTTCAAGGACTTCAACGACGGCGACATCGTCGACGGCGAGGTCGTCAAGATCGACCGCGACGAGGTGCTGCTCGACATCGGCTACAAGTCCGAGGGCGTCATCCCATCGAAGGAACTGTCGATCCGTCATGACGTCGACCCGAACGAGGTCGTCAAGGTCGGCGACCGCATCGAAGCTCTCGTCCTGCAGAAGGAGGACAAAGAGGGCCGGCTGATCTTGTCCAAGAAGCGCGCGCAATACGAGCGCGCCTGGGGCCGCATCGAAGAGGTCATGAACTCCGGTCAGACGATCAAGGGTCCGGTGATCGAGGTCGTCAAGGGCGGCCTGATCCTGGACATCGGCCTGCGAGGGTTCCTGCCCGCGTCGCTCGTGGATCTTCGGCGCGTCCGCGATCTGCAGCCGTTCGTCGGCACCGAGCTCGAAGCGAAGATCATCGAGTTGGACCGCAACCGCAACAACGTGGTGCTCAGCCGCCGCGCGTTCCTGGAGGAGTCCCAATCCGAGGGTCGCAAGAAGTTCCTCGAGGGTCTTCAGAAGGGCGAGCGTCGCAAGGGCACGGTCAGCTCCATCGTCAACTTCGGGGCGTTCGTGGACCTGGGTGGCGTGGACGGGCTCGTGCACGTCTCCGAGCTCAGCTGGAAGCACGTGGATCATCCGCAAGAGGTCGTCACGGTGGGCCAAGAGGTCGAGGTCGAAGTGCTCGACGTCGATCTCGAACGCGAGCGGGTCTCACTCTCGCTCAAGGCCACACAGGAAGACCCCTGGAAGGAGTTCGAGCGCACGTCAACGGCCGGCACGATCATCGAGGGCCAGGTCACGAAGCTGGTCCCGTTCGGGGCATTCGTCCGTGTCGCGCCTGGCATCGAAGGGCTCGTGCACATCTCTGAGATCAGTCACGAACACGTCGACTCACCGGAGTCGGTGCTCTCGGTGGGCGACGAGGTGAAGGCGAAGGTGATCGACGTCGACGTCTCGCGTCGTCGCGTGAGCCTGTCGATGCGTCAGGTCACGGCTGCGCCGCCGCGTGAGCCCGAGATCAAGGCGGAGCCCGAGGCGCGCCGCGAACCGGCGCCCGAGATGGTGTCCACGATCCAGATCCCGGACGACATCCTCGCTGCGGTCGCCCAAGCCGACGCCGCGCGTGTCGACGACCCAGCACCTGCACCGGTGGCCGAGGTCGTCGGATCGGTGGATGTCGTCGACACCGAGACGGCCGAGGAACCCGATGCACCCGCCGAGGTCGTGGACGTGGTCGAGGCCACCGACCCGGTGGAGGTCGTCGAGAGCGTCGAGGACATCCCTGCCGAGGACATCCCTGCCGTCGAAGCAGCGGTCGAGGAAGCCATCGCCGAGGTCCAGGCGGTCGAAGAAGCGGCCGTGGAGACCGCGCAGGA
>DATDJD010000162.1:0-3697 GCA_036520695.1 Actinomycetota bacterium | reverse complement strand
CTGTTGCACATGGTCACAGCACGCCTATGGTCGCGCGTTGGACCTGAACCCGGTGGAGAACCCGTACGTCTTCAACGGTGGGTTCTCACCGCCGAACGGCGCGCCGTTCTTGGACCGGAGTCGGCATCGGCGCGGCATGGTCCACCATCACGACACCGTGTGGTGGGCGTTCCACGCCGTTGGCTGGGAGTGGGGCGGCAACTGGTCGGGCGAGAAGGACTACCAGCACTTCTCCGTGAACGGCCGCTAGTCTGTATCGGACTAGTCAGCCGCACGACGCCGACAGGAACGGATTCGGGTCCACCGCCACGCCGTCATGGGGATGCCACTCGAGATGATCGTGGGGAGTGGTGGCGTCACCTGTCGACCCCACGTAGCCGATGACGTCGCCGGTGTGCACGTCGCCGAGGACGCCGTACCGCGAGAGGTGGGCGTTGTAGACGTAGCCGAGCGCACCATGGACCCGCACCTGCAGGCCGCCCAGCCAACTCCTGGATGCCGTGGCGAAGCCATCGAACGGCGCAACGAGAGGAGTGCCGGTGGCCGCGAGGATGTCGTTGCCCATGTGCTGATGCACGGGCACGCCAGGCAGCCGCACCGTGATCCCGAAGTTGTCTGAGACGTCGTTCCACCCACGGATGGGACAGACCTCGAAGACCCCCCAGGTATCGATCCACGCTTGGATGCGGGTTCGCCGGGTGGTGAGGTCGTCCAGCCGTCGATCGACGAGGCGTTCGGAACGGCGCACACGGATGGTGGCGATCCGGCGGGCGTGCTGCAGCTCACGCTCGAGGAGCCTCCAACGATCTGGGTTGGCCTGGCCACCTCGACCTGGCCCCTGTCGCAGGATCGCGGTTGACCGGTGGATGACGGCGGTCCAGCGATGTGTGTTGTCGCGGTGGTCCCGGCGGATGCGGGCGGCCTGGTTCTCCAAACGCTGCTGCTGATCGCGGCGAGACCGCAGGGTCGAGCGTGCCTGGGCTGGAGCGTCCGCTGCGATCCCGACGGTGATGGCGATGACCGCGAGCGCTAGGGCGCGGCGCAACGAGATGACGTGGGTGGACAAGGGGTCGACCTCCTGGCGAACTGCGGGAAGGTCGACCTTGAGTCCGTGATGTTCCCTCGGCCATGACGACGGTCACATCGTGCGCATCAAGCGCCGACGCCTCGTGCCGAGACCCTCTGCATATGGATAACCAGCATGAGGTCGATGCTCTGAAGGCGACGGTGCGTGAACTTCAGGAGCGGTTGGACGCTCTCTCGGGGCTCGATGAGCGGGTTCGTGTGGCCGAGGCCCGCGCGTCGGATGCCGAGCGACGGTTGCAGGAGTTGACGGATCAGGTCGGTGCCACCCAGGTGGAACCGGGCCAGGCGACGGACGATCGAGGCATCACAGAGGGCGAGGACCTGCGGGCTCGTCTCGCGCGAACGGCGTCCCAGAAGAAGCCCGGAGGCCGTGACCCTCGCTGAGGCCTTGGGGGTTCGCCTTCGCGTCAGATCGATAGTCGGTCGACCGCGTACGTGCCGAGCAGTCTCTGTCCGACCTCGTCGGCATCGAGCACCGTGCGGGTTCGGACGCCGTGTCGTCTCGCGATGTCCAGATGCCACGTGCACATCGGGATGAGGTGATCCTTCGCGAACCAGGCGACATGGTCGGCTCCGGTGCGACGGACCCCCCACAACCAGAAGCAGAACTGACAGATAAGCGTCAGTCGCTGCGGATAGGCGAACTCAGCTCTGAACCCGTGCTCGTGCTCGATCACGTGGCCCCAGAGCGCGACCCGACCCACCACGGCGGGGCAGCGTGCTCGCCGAAGCAGCTCGAGCTCGTCCGTGCCATGCAGTCCGCACGTGCACTCGAGGTCGGGGGAACGGTGGAACCGGGCGCCCTTGCACGTCGCCTCAGCGATCTCGCGTGGGCGCCACGGACGGGTCCGTCCTGCCACCGGTCGAAGCATCAGGTTCGTGCCGTCTCGCCGGCCGGTCAGCGCCCACGCCCGCCACGCGATGATGGGATCGGTCGCCACGTCGACCTCGAGCGCGTTCGCGACAGGAGGCGACGATCGCACGAGGGTCACGCAGGCCGCTCGGCCGGTTCAGGTTCGCTCGGAACCCTCTCCGGTGGCGCGTCGGGTTGGATGTCGGGGCCGATCGGCTCGAGTTCTCCCGGCACCGGCAGGCTCGCGGGGACGATCTCGATGATCCTCTTCGGCTCCCCGATATCCATAGGACGAGCCTACCCCCAGGCGTCGCAGAACGGTAGACCGGACCCCAAGGTAGGCCGGGGCTTGCCCCGGCCCATGGGTAGGGCCGGGGCTCCCGGCCTGCGGCTACGTCGTTGAGACGAGGCGGTAGATCGCCGATCCGTCGCTGAAGTAGATCTGTCCGTCGGGCGCCGCCTCCATCGAATAGATGGCTGAGCCAGGTGCATCCAGGACGCTGATCGGCGTCCCGACGATGTCATCGCGACCGCCGTTCAGCACCGCACGGTGGAGGCTGCCGCCGTCACAGCACGCCCCGTAGAACAGGTCACCCTCGAAACCGAGGCCACAGCCGTCACAGAACACCGCACCAGTGATGCCGATCGTGCCGGCGTAGTTGAACTTCGGCTGTTGGATGTTCGGCCCGTCCTGGTTGGTGTTGGGACAGCTTTCGTTCGGTCCCCAACCGTAGTTGCGACTAGGTCGGATCAGGTTGATCTCGTCGTTGCACGTGGGACCGTTCTCCGTTTCCCACAGTCGATCGGTGTCGGGGTCGAACGTGAACCCGAAGGAGTTCCGGATGCCGTAGGCGTAGACGAGGGTGCGCTTGCCTCCGACCTTCGGGTTGTCCCACGGCACGCCACCATCGGCTCGCATCCGCAAGATCTTGCCGCGGAGGTTCTTCGTGCGGTCTTGGGCATTCGAGGAGTTGTGGCCGTCACCGACGATCGCGAACAGGCGTCCCTTCGGTCCGAACTCGATCCGTCCGCCGTTGTGGTACGGCAGGCTCGAGGCAGGTGTCGAGACCAGGACGGACATCGCGACGCCATGACCTGACTCCGATCGGATCCGCACGATCTGGTTCTTCAGCTTGCCCTGTGACTGACGAGTGACGTACACGTAGACGAATGGCTCCTCTGGCCATTTCGGGTGAACGGCGACGCCCAGCGCTCCGCGTTCGCCTCCCCCATCCACGCCGTTGATCGTGAAGAAGCGTCGGTCCGATCCCGTCGAAGGGTTGATGATCCGCACTTCACCGGTGCCGCGCTCGAGGTAAATGATCTTGCCGCTGGGCAAGAAGGTGAAGGCTGCAGGCGCGTCGAGGCCACCCTTCACCAGCTCGGTGTCGATCGTGGTGCCGGCCTGAGCGGTGGGCATCACGCTCATCGCAGCGAGCGCCATGGCCACCAACGCCAGCGTGAACGCTCGCACCTTCGGATCCTTCGTGTGCATCTGATCGGTCCTTTCGCAGGGTCGGGGGACGGCGTGTTCACGCCGGGGCGAGTCGATAGATCCCTTCGGCGTTGCTGAAGTACAAGCGCCGGTGTGGCCCGACCTCCATGGAGTAGACGGGGCCAGTGAAGTTGGTCAGGTTGGTCTGTTGCAATGCCCCTTGGAAGTCGTCGCGGGCAGGGTTCAGATCGGCATGGGCGACGGGGCCGACGGTGAGCTTGCAGTTGACGTTGGCACACCCCACGAACAGATCGCCGTCCAGC
>DATDJD010000161.1:0-4473 GCA_036520695.1 Actinomycetota bacterium | reverse complement strand
GGGCGACGATCGACAGTTGGTCGAAGCCATCCGGCAGCTTTCACCCGATGTCGTGGTGGCCGACCCCGGGCTCGTCGATCCCGCCGCTGCCCACGCTACGACCATCTTGGCGCTCGACACCCGAGAATCGGTCGCCTCGCTGCGTTCGGCGATCCGAGTCGGCGCCGGTGGTTACTACCTGTGGCCGGGCGATCGGGACGATCTCGCCACCGCGGTGGCTGCGACGGTCGTCGCGCCGGTATCCCATGATCGTCGAGCGGTGGTCGTCGCGGTGCACGGTGCGCGCGGGGGCGTTGGGGCCACGTTCGTCGCCACCCATCTGGCAGCCGCGTTCGCGAGGCGAGGCTCGTGCATCGTGTTGGACGCAGATCCTCTCTACGGAGACGTGTCGGCCGCAGTGGGCATGCCACAGGAGGGGTTGCACACGCTGGCTGACCTCGCGCCGATGGCCGACGAGTTGACGTCCGTCCAGCTCGACGAAGCGCTCTGGGTCCACCCCGACGGGTTCGGCGTCCTGGCGGGTCCTCCGCCGGAACGGGCAGACGAGATCGCTCCCGAAGCATTGAGCCAGGTGATCCGGGTCGCCGCCGCTGGATCGGACGCAGTCGTCCTCCATCTGCCACGGGCACTCGACGGTTTGGCTCGGGCGGGGCTGCGCTCGTCAGATCGCGCCATCGAGGTGCTCTCGCTCGATGTGCTGTCGTTCCGGGCAGCGACGCGAGCGCTCGAGGCGCTCGATCCCTTGGGCATCACCGCCCGCGTGGGGTTCGTGGTCAACCGTTCGGCGCGCGGGGAGATCACGGTCGGCGATGTCACGCGCGTCTTCGATGTCCAGCCGCTCGCGGTCCTGCCCGTGGATCGTGCCGTGGCTCGTGCACAGGACCACGGTCGCTTGATGCCTGCGAAGGGACGCACCGGGCGCCGGTTCGATCGCTTGGCAACGAAGCTGCTCGAGAAGACCGACGGTGCGGACGAACGAGTGGCGGCGTCGTGAGCGCAGATCCCCTGTCCCTGGTGCAACGCCGCCTCCGTGAGGAACTCCGCCAGCGGGTCGATGCGCGTGGTCTCGCAGCGGCGCCCCGAACCGAGCGGCGCCTGCGGGTTCGTGAAGAAGCGCTGGGCTTGTTGCGGGCGAGCGGGGCCATCCTTCCTCAGCGCGAGCTGACACGCATGGTGAACGAGGTGTCCGACGAAGTCGTCGGGTTCGGACCGATCGAGTTCCTGCTCAAGGACCCCGACGTGACAGAAGTCATGGTCAATGGACCCGACGACGTGTACGTGGAGCGAGGGGGGCGCATCGAGAGGGCGCCGGATGGGCTATTCGAGGGGGAGGAGTCCGTCCTGCATCTGATCGAACGCATCGTGGGGCCATTGGGCCTGAGGGTCGACGAGTCATCGCCATGGGCTGATGCTCGATTGCCCGATGGTTCGCGGGTCCATGCGATCGTGCCGCCTCTCTCGCTCCGCGGTCCTGCCCTCACCATCCGCAAGTTCTCGCTCGTGCCGATCAAGGCCGACGATCTGGTGGGTGGGTCCATGGGGCCGCGCATGCTCAAGTTCCTCGGCGCCGCCGTTCGCGGGCGCGCCAACATGATGGTCAGCGGGGGCGCGGGCAGCGGCAAGACCACGCTGCTGGGCGTGCTCAGTGGGTTCATCCCCGACGACGAACGCTTGATCACCATCGAGGACGCCGCCGAACTTCGTTTGGCCAAGCCACATGTCGTTTCGCTCGAAGCCCGACCTGCCAACGTGGAAGGACGTGGGCAAGTCACGGTTCGAGATCTGGTGCGCAACGCCCTGCGCATGCGTCCGGACCGGATCATCGTCGGGGAGGTTCGTGGCGGCGAGGCGCTCGACATGCTCCAAGCGATGAACACGGGCCACGAAGGTTCGCTCTCCACAGCCCATGCCAATTCCGCCAGGCACATGCTGTGGAGGCTGGAGACCATGGCGATGATGAGCGACGTCGACCTGCCCGCCGCCCACATCCGCAACCAGGTCGCCTCGGCGATCGATGTCGTGGTGCACCTCGCTCGCCTCCGCGACGGTCGTCGAGTCGTGTGGGAGATCGCGGCCATCGAGGGGACCCATCGCGGTGAGCCTGTCGTGAGTCCGTTGTTCCGCTTCCGCCCGCGCGAAGGGTCGGCAGGCTCGTTCGAGGCTTCCGGCACCGTGCCCAGGGTCGCGTCGATGCTCGCCGACCGAGGCGAACCTATCGACGACTGGTTGTTCGCCCCCGAGGAGGACATATGAGCGCCATCGTTGCCGTGCTCCTGCTTTCGGCCGCGGCCTGCGCCGAATTGGGTACGCGGGCATGGCGTCACGACGTAGCGGTGGCCGCGCTGGTGCCAGCTTCGCGATCCAACGCTCTCGCGATCGGGCCTGGCCTCCTCGGTCGGGTCCAGACGCACCTCAGCGCTCTCCCGGCATGGGCGCCGTGGGCATCCGCGGCGGGCACGATCGTGGGGGTGGTCACTCGCGGCTTCCTCGTCGGCCTCTTCGCTGCGGCGGGGGTGGCGTGCGCCTGGGCGGTGCGCGCCCGCCGGCAACGTGTGCGTGCGGGCGCCCAACGCGATGAGCAGCTCGCCGACGCCGTTCGGGCGGTCTCCTCGTCCCTTCGAGCCGGCATGTCCACGTCCCAAGCCATCGGCTACGCCGAAAGCGAAAGCCGACCACCCTTGCGTGCATCGCTGGAGGCCATGAACCGATCGCTCCAACTCGGTGAGCCGTTCGACGACGCCCTGGATCACTGGTCGGCGACCGTCGACACCGACGATGCCCGCCTCGTGGCCGGTGTCCTTCGGCTCCATCGCCGCAGCGGTGGCGATCTGCCCACCGTCCTCGACCAGGTGGCCGGAACCCTGCGCGAACGACAGGCGGCCGCCGGCGAGGTCCGGGCGCTCACCTCTCAGGCGCGACTCTCCGGGGCCATCCTCGGCGTCTTGCCCGTGGGTTTCTTCGCGTTCCTCTGGCTCACGTCCCGCGAGCAGATCGAGGGAGCGTTCCATACGCCGACGGGGATCGCGGCGCTCATCCTGGGGCTGGTCCTCGAGGGTCTCGCCTTCGTGTGGATCCGACGTCTCCTGGAGGTTCGATGAACGTCGAGGTGGTGGGTGCCATCGGGCTCGCCGTTGCGGCAGCGGTGTGTGCGGTTGCCGCGGTGGGTTGCTCGGTGGGCAGTGGCGCGCGACACCGTCTGCCGCATCCTCGTCGCGTTGTGCCGCCGCCCCGATCCCTCGTCGCGACGCTCCGAGAGTCGTCGCGGCCGGTCAGATGGGGTCTGTGTTTCGTGGCCCTCCTTCCCATCCTCCTGCTGCCATGGCCGCTCCCGTTGGTGCTGCCGATCGGTGTGGGTGTTGGCTTGGTCCTGCGCCGCGCGGCGAAGACACGCTCCCGCCAGCGGTACCTTCGAGCGGTCGATTCGGAGGTTCCTCAACTCCTCGATCTGCTCGCTGCCGGATCATCCGCCGGGCTCGCTGCCCCGCTCGCACTGAGTCGCGCGACCGACGGTCTCCGAGGCCCGCTCGCCACCGAACTCCGACGTGTCACCCGCGCGGTCGATCTCGGCGCCCGATGGCGAGATGAATTGCGAGCGCTCACGGAACGGCTCGATCTGTCCGACCTCCGCCGCGCCGTCGCGGTGATCGGCAGGACCGAAACACTCGGCTCCTCGCTCGAAGAGGCGACCGCTGAGCTGGCGGCCTCGGTTCGACAGGCGCGCCGCGCCGCCGTCATGGAGCGCGCGCGAGCCGCGCCCGTCAAGATGCTCTTCCCGTTGGTGTTCCTCGTCCTCCCCGCGTTCCTCCTCCTCACGGTGGTTCCCGTTCTGCTCACCACCGTGCAGTCGATCCGCTGACACACAAGGAGGTGAACGATGCTGTTCCTGTACAGCTTGTGGTTCCGTGCCACCGAGTCTTTCCGGCGAGAAGAAGGACAGACCACGGCCGAGTACGCGCTGGTGATCCTGGCCGCCGCCGCGGTCGCGGTGGTGCTGATCGCGTGGGCCCATTCTTCAGGCAAGCTGCCGCAATTCTTCGACCAGGTGATCGACAACGTGATCGGAGAAGCGGATGCCGCCTGATCGAGCGACCCGCGAGGATCCACCGACCACGCCTCGGGCGATCGCCCGTGGTGAACGTGGTACCGCGGCGGTCGAGTTCGCACTCGTCCTGCCGTTGGTGCTCGCGATCACGCTCGCGTTGGTGCAGGTGGGTCTGTTGGTCCGAGATCGGCTCATGGTGGAGTCGGCGGCGCGTGCCGGAGCACGCGCTGCCGCCGTCCAGGATGACCCGGCCATGGTTCGAGCAGCGGTCACCGGTGCGGCTTCTTCGCTGGATGGCGGTGCAGTCACGGTGGCGATCGCCCGCTCGGGTACCCGAGGCGATCCGGTCACCGTCTCCGTCGCCTACGCGTCGGTGGTGCGTGTGCCGCTCATCGCATGGCTCTTCGGCGATGTCGTCGCCATGAGCGCCG
>DATDJD010000160.1:0-2310 GCA_036520695.1 Actinomycetota bacterium | reverse complement strand
GCGGGGTCCTCGACCAAGATCTGACGCCCACCAGGTCCGTCCACGATGTCGTTGCGGAACGTCGCGCCATCGGAGGTGAGCCTGCCCACCGTCTCATCGAGGTCCTCGACCTCGACGACCAGGCGGTTCCAGCCACCAGGTGTCGGCTGGGTGCCGTCGGGCATGGGCCGGGCTGCTGAGCTGATGGGGCCGGCCAGCCACAGGTCGAGGTCGTCGCGTCGCGTGATCGCGATCGCGGGCCCGAACTGCTCCACGAGCTCGAACCCCAACGCTCGCGTGTAGAACGCGACGGCCGAGTCCACGTCGTCCACGAGGTAGCGCATCGTTGCCATCGAGACTGGCTCCCTTCAGTCCTTGCGTGGAGGGCGGATCCCACGGAACTCCCAATCCCCCCCGAACGCGGTGGACGTGACCTCCTCGGACTCGGTGGGTTGGGCGCCGACGTCCTCGCGGATCGGCACGGACCCCTCGATGATCGTGTTGCGCAGCGTGCCGAGTCCGTCGACCTCGACCTCCACGACATCGCCCGGCTGCACCGGACGCGAGTTGGCGGGTGTTCCGGACAGCAGCACGTCGCCCGGTTCGAGCGTGATCGTGCGGGCGATGTCGGCGACCAGATAGTGCATGTCCCAGATCATCTCGTCGGTGTTCCCCGACTGCACCACGTCGCCGTTGACCCGCGTCTCGATGTGCTTGTCGTGGAAGTCCCACCCCTCGATCAACCCGGGCCCCAGTGGACAGAGGGTGTCCGAGCCCTTCACCCGCAGCATCGAACCGGCGTCGGTGTCGCGGAAGTCGTGCAGTCCGTAGTCGTTGGCCACGGTGTACCCCCGGATGTACTCGCCGGCCTCCGCCGGCGCGATATGGCGGGCACGACGTCCGATCACGATCGCGATCTCACCCTCGTAGTTCAGGAACCGGCAGCGTGGCGGACGGACGACGTCACCACCATGCGCGTTGAGCGCCGAGATCGGTTTGTGGAAATACGTGGGAGCAGGTCCGAGGGTCACCCCGAACTCCGCGCGACGGCTCTCGTAGTTGAGGTGGACGCACACGATCTTGGTGGGCTCCACCGGCCATAGGTGTGTGGGCTCGTCGAGCGGCATCCGTCGCCCGTCCTCGGCGACCAGCTCATCGTCCTCGCGTGTCACCGAAGTCACGACGCCGTCGAGCACGATCCGCCTGGTCTCCACGCAGCTAGTATGACCGCCGTGACGGGACCGCAAGGGTTCATGCTGCCACGCTCGCCCGACGGGCGGGCATCCATCGTGCCGGCGCCGCCCTGGCACTACTCGGGCGACGTGCTCACGATCGAATACCGCACCGATCCCTCCAACGTCGAGGCGCTGCTGCCGTCCGGCGTGGCGCTCGCGCCCGAGGATCCGGGCGCCGTCGCGATCATCTGGGCGGACTGGCAGTCGTGCAGCGATCAGGGCGCTGAACTCCTCGACCCCGTGCGTTCCCAATACAAGGAAGCCTTCGTCGTGGTTCGCTGCAGCTTCGGCGGTGAGACGTATTCGCGATGCGTCTACATCTGGGTGGACAAAGACTTCGCCCTGGCACGCGGGTGGTACCAGGGCTACCCAAAGAAGATGGGCCAGATCTGGATGACGCGCCCGGTCACGGTGGGCAAGGCTGGTCCGCACTTGGAGCCGGGCGGGACGTTCGGTGCCACGCTGGCCGCCAACGATCGACGGCTCGCCGACGTCACGCTCACCCTCACCGGCCCCTCGGAGACGGGTGGGTTCGTCAACGCGCTGCCCATGTTGCACTCGCGGTGGATGCCGAGCATCGATCCTTCGCAGCCGCCGAGCCTCGACGAGCTGGTGACGATGAGCTCACGAGACGTCGAACTCGGACCCGTGTTCATCGGTGAACCCACGGTGCACCTGTTCGAAGCTCCCGACGATGAACTCGCCGCCCTGCAGCCGACCGAGATGATCGCCGGGTATTGGCGGCAGGTGGGCGCCACGTTCGAGGGCGGCACTCAGCTGTCGTGAGCCGCCCACACGTCAGTCCCCTCGTGGGTGAGCCCGCTCCGAACCCCACGGTCAAGGATCTCCGCGGGCGTCCCTACCCGATGGATCAGTGCTGGAGCGAGCGGCCCGCGCTCATCTCGTTCCTCCGCTACTTCGGCTGCCCGTTCTGCCAGGCGTGGGTGGGCAGGCTGGTGCGCAAGGCGGATGCGTTCGAACGAGCCGGTGTGAGGGTAGTGCTGGTCGGTCAGGGCACGGTGGGCGAGGCCATGGGGTTCACGGGCCCTCGGCGCGTGCCGTTCGACATGCTGGTCGACGAGGATCGTTCGTCCTA
>DATDJD010000159.1:0-4670 GCA_036520695.1 Actinomycetota bacterium | reverse complement strand
CCTCGTACCTCGCGTGGTTGCCGATCATCCGAGAGGGTGCCTTGGACGAGCGCAACTACGTCAAGAAGGCGGTCAACTGGGCGTTGCGTCAGATCGGCAAGCGCAACGAGGCCCTCCGCCTCGCAGCGATCGCCGAAGCGGAACGACTCGTCACGATGGAGAGCACCGTGGCTCGGTGGATCGGCCGAGACGCCCTGCGAGAACTCCGGAGCGACGCGGTGATCGCCCGGACGCGCGGCGTCGAAGACGCCTGAGGCTCAGCCGAGCTGCGTCCGCACCATCCACAGCTGTTTCTCGATACCGGCGAGGATCTGGATCAGGATGTCCTCGCTGACCGGGTCCGCATCGCCGAGTCGCCCCATGCGTTCGCGGAACGCGGACGCGACGGTCTCGAGACGCTCGACGAACAGTTCGACGACCTGGCGATCATCGACGCTGCCGTCCGGGAACGCCGCCAGCACGCTTGCTTTGGCTACCGACGCAGCCCTCCCGTCAGCCGACGCGCCGATCGCGACCTCACGTTCGGCGACCAGATCGGACCACAGGCGGTACTCGGTCATCATCTCGTCGAGCTGCAGATGCACGGAACGGAAGTTGCTGCCCGTCACGTTCCAGTGCGCTTGCTTCGCCTGCAAAGCGAGGTCGATCAGGTCGACCAGTGTTGCCTGTAGATCGTCCGCGACCTTGGCATCCAGCACGGGTATCCGTTCGGTCATCGTCATCGCCTCCTGATGGTGGGGGCCGAGCGGCCCCCTCCATCCTGACCGCATTCCTTGGAACGTGCAGGTCAGTCCTTCGCTGCGTCGCCTGCTTCGACGAGTTCGGCTGGTGTGTCGGGGATCGTGACTGAGTCCGTCGCCGCTTCATGGCCTTCGACGTCGATCTTCGGCAACCACTGGAGCCACTTCGGCAGGTACCAGTTGCGGTCGCCCAGCAGGCGCATCGTCGAGGGCACCAGGATGGAACGCACGACGGTCGCGTCCAAGAACACCGCCACCGCGAGCCCGAAGCCCATCTGTTCCAGCGACGTAAGCCGCCCGGCGGCGAACCCGGCGAACACCGCGACCATGATGATCGCAGCGCCGGTGATGATGCCGCCGGTCGTGCGAAGGCCATAGGCGACCGAAGCTGCGTTGTCGTGAGTCTTGTCGTAGCGCTCCCGGATCCGGGTCAGCAAGAACACGTGGTAGTCCATCGACAAGCCGAACAGGATCGAGAACAAGAACAGCGGGAGCCAGGCCTCGATCGAATCGACCTGCTGGAAGCCGAGCGCGTTCGCGATGGTCTCGCCGATCGCCGGTCCACCCTTCTGGAACACGAGCACGATCAACCCGTAGGCAGCCCCCACCGAGAGCAGGTTCATGATGATCGCCTTCACCGGCACCACGATCGAACGGAACACGATCGTGAGCAGGATGAACGACAACCCCAGCACCACCAGGATGATCAGCGGCGTGTACTGGTCGGAGATGTCGAAGAAGTCCTTCACGAACGCTGTCTCGCCGCCGACGAGGACGGTGGCCGACGTTCCTTCGAACGCTTGCGGGATGTAGGTATCGCGCAGATCCGCGATGACCTTCACCGCCGCCTCGCCCTGTGAGTCGGTCGCTTCCCCCGCGAGCGGGATCTGGATCAACGCCACTCCTCCATCGGCGCTCACCTGGGGCGGTGCCGGCTTCCCGAGGCTGGGGTCATCTGCGATCGAGGCTTCGAGATCGGCGACCGCGGTCGCATAGTCGGATGCGAGTTCACCGGGAGCACCCGGCTGCGCGCCCGCCGTGCCGACACCTTCGGCTTCGATCACGATATCTGCTGACGCCTGCAGGCCTGCCTTGGGGAACTTCTCCACCAGGAGGTCGAAGGCCTCCTTCGTTTGGATGCCCTCGGGCAAGGTGCTGATGCCGGCGAGACCGGTCTTGATCCCCCTGCCCTCGCCGTCTGGGTGGGACTGGAACCAGTAGGGAAGTGAGAGTGCCAGCATGAAGGTGGCGCCGAGGACCAGCCACACGACCGGGCGTCCCATGACCACCGTGGTGACCCGGTCCCAGAACCCACCCTCTGCACTGAGGGACGAGCCTTCAGGACGGGCGTGCGACTGCATCCACCCACCCCGCATCAGCTTCGTGACCACCACACCGGCCCCGATGAAGGCAGCCAGCCCGGCGAGCCCAGCCGCGATGGGCGGGGCACCGACGGCCCCGAGGCCACCACCGACGACGGCCGCGGAGACGACCATCGCCAGCCAGACGAGGAGCGTGCGTCCCCTGGTGAGCCAGGGCCAATTGACCCATTCACCGAGCTTCGACAAGAGCGCCGGCAGCAACGTCATCGACACCGCCACCGACACCAGCACGACGATGATCGCGCCGCCAGCCAGGCTCCGGAAGATCGTGGTCGGCACGAGGAGCATGCCGGCCAGCGCGAGCACGACGGTCAAGCCACTGAAGAACACGGCACGTGATGCGGTTGCACCCGACGCACGGATCGCGTCGTTCTTGTCACGACCCGCGTGCCGTTCCTCGCGGTAGCGCGACACGATGAACAGGGCATAGTCCACGCCGACCGCGATCCCCATCATCGAGATCAGGTTCGGCGTGAAGAAGCTGAAGTCCCACAGGATCCCGAACAGCCCGACGATACCCAGGGTGATCGGCAAGGTGAAGAAGATCGTCAGCAGCAGCGGCAGGTAGCCGGCCACGATCGCCCCGAACACGATCAACAGCACGATGATGGCAGCGACGACGCCGATCGATTCGCCGAACTGAAGGTCTTCTTCTGAGATGACCTTGAAGTCTTCGGATGAGCTGACCTGTCCCAGCATGTGGGCTTCGAACCCGGTCTCGGAAGCCTTCTCCCGAAGCGCTTCGACGTCTTCGAAGTGCGTGGTGGCATCGTCGATATCACCTGTGTAGACGCCGGTGAACAAGATCGCGGACCCGTCCTCTGATGGGATCGGGCCAAGGGCCGCAACCAAGGGGTCGGCTGCCTGCTCCTCGGTGAGCGGGAACGCTGCCGGCAGGGCTGCGAACACATCGGTCCCCAGGCCCTGAAGGTCCGTCAGGAAGGTGTTCACTTCTGCCGCGAAGGCCGGATCCTGGACCGAACCCGGCTCACCCGTGACGATGAACGTTTCGGTGATGGTGTCCTCGGTCAGATTCCGCTCTTGCAGGATCTGGTCCGCTTGCTTGGCTTCGGGTGAGTTCGTGAAGTCGAAATCGGTGGTCAGTGCTGGACCGAGCAGCGTGGACGCCGACGCGATCCCTGCGAAGAGGATCGCGATCCAGATGCCGATCGTCCTCCCTGGATGCTGGCTGCTCGCCTTCGCGAGCGACTCGGGATTGAGTTTCATCCCGGCGTTCCCCCCTTCTCCTGCCGGGACCTCCCGGCGACATCGTTCACCGGTTCCCCGGCGCATTTGACGTACGGTGTATGCTTACGATGTACGTGAAGATAAGCGTACATCGTAAGTGTGTCAACCCCGGATCGGATGAACACATGGTGACGAAGACCAGAGCCGCGACGCGCAACCGCGAGCGGCTCACGAGGGAGCGGGTCGTCGAGGCCGCGCTCCACATCATGGACACCGAGGGGCTCGACGCCGTCACGATGCGGCGGGTCGCCCGCGAGGTGGGCGTCGAGGCGATGTCTCTCTACAACCACGTTCGCGACAAGGAAGATCTGCTCGACGGCATCCGGTTGCGAGTGTTCAGCGAATTCGCGTTCGACCCCGGCGACGGCGATCCCTACGAGAACGGGCGGGCGGTCGCGCGGGCCTGGCGCAACCTGCTGAAGTCTCACCCCCACATGCTCGAACTTCTCGCCGAGGAACATCGTCCGCCCGCAACGCTCGAAGCGTTCAGGCCCATGGAGATCGCGCTTGCCGTGCTACGACGCATGGGCGTGCCCGATGACGAGACGATGCAGGTCTTCCACGCGTTCGGTGGATACATCCAGGGCTTCGCGATGATGGAGAGTCAGCTGGACTTCACCAGCAAGTTGGGCGGAGATGCCGCGGTCGCAGAGCTGACGACCCGGATCGATCCCCGTGAGTTGCCCTGCCTGGCGGCGGCGCTTCCGTCCATGGCCGACTGCGATGTCGACGCCCAGTTCGACCTGGGTCTCGATCTGATGATGGCGGGGATCCGAGCCCGATACCGCGAGCAGCCGACACGCCGACGTCGCTAGCGAACGCCCAACTCGCTGCCGACGCGTCCGAATATCTCCAGCGCCTCAGCCAGATCCGCATCGGTGTGGTCGGCGGTCACGATCGTTCGCACGCGGGCCATCCCCTTGCCCACCGTCGGGAACACGATCGCGGGACAGAACACGCCTTCCTCGAAGAGCCGCACGGCGAACGCTTGGGTCTTCGCCTCATCGCCGGTGATGACCGGCGTGATAGGTGTCTGCGACTCACCCGTGTCGAATCCCAGTCCTGACAAGCCTTCCTTCAACGTCGCCGTGTTCGACCAGAGGCGTGCGAGCCGGTCGGGTTCGTCGTGGATGACATCGAGTGCGGCCACGCACGCGGCCGTGACCGCCGGCGGGGCACTCGTCGAGAACAAGTAGGGACGCCCGCGGTTCTGGAGCCACTCGATCAAGTGGGACGGGCCGGCGATGAAGCCACCGAGCACCCCGATCGCCTTCGACAGGGTGCCGACCTGGATGTCGAC
>DATDJD010000158.1:0-2942 GCA_036520695.1 Actinomycetota bacterium | reverse complement strand
CGGCACCAACGCATCGCGGCAGCGGTCGTGGGGATCGTGGTCTTCGTGGTGCCGGCCGCCTGGTTCCTTTCGACCGGCGGGCGATCCGATCGCAACCAGACTCCGGCCGCGACCGGACCGACCGTGATCCCGGATACGGTTCCGGGCCCGTTCTTCCTCGACCTCGCAACGGGCGTGCGAACACCTCTGGCCGCGAGCCTTGCCGGCGGTCACAGCTACGTGGCATCTCCGGACGGCACGAAACTCGTCTACGGCCTGAGTCGGAAGGAGGGGTGTTCCGCGCTCGACGTGACGACGGTCGCGAACATCGACGGGACCGACGCGCGCGTGCTCCAGCCGCCCGACGAGCTTGACATCTGCGGAGCTCGTTGGTCGCCCGACGGCACTGCACTCGTCTATCAGTTGAGGAACGGTGCAGCGCCTTACAGCGTCGGGAACCTATTCGTCGAAGATCTCTCCAGCGGACGAACCACCCAGATCACCGATCTCGAGCTCACGAAGGCGTGGTGGTGGTTCTTGTTCCCGAGCTTCAGCCCAGACGGCCGGAAGGTGATCTTCCATCTGCCCCGGACCGAGTCCAAGACCACTGAGTGGGACGTGTGGTCGGTACCGGTGCACGGCGGCGAACCCACGTTGCTGGTGCGCGATGCCTCGTTCCCGATGTTGAACCCCGGCTTCGTCCCGGAAGGCTCGGCGATCGCGTTCCTCTCGCCGAGGAGATCGGGCTTCGACGGGAAGAGCATCGATACCGGTCGTCCGATCGCTGGGGCGGACATCCGGCACACGCTGGTGGAGGCGAACACGGCGATCTGGTGGCCCACGATGTCTCCCGGTGGAACCAGGATCGCGTATCAGGACGGTGGTTCCATCTACGTCGCCGATATCGAGACGGGCGAGTCCTCGAAGGTGGCAGAGGGCGACACCGCCGAGTGGCTCGACGGCACCACATTGATCGTGACCCCATGACGATCCACAAGCGTGCGTGTCTCGTGGCAGCTGCGATCGCTCTGGTGGCCGCGGCCTGCACGTCGAAGGTTGGCGAGCGAGATGACGCCACGACGCCGACCGCCCGATCACCCGCGGGCGAACCATCCACGACGGACGACACGATCGACGCCGAGCAGATGCGCCTCGTGGGCAACGTGCCCGGTACCGACGGCAGTTTCGCCTTCTGGGGCGACCTCGCGGTCGTGAACCGTTGGGAGGACTGGCGCGCGCCGAGCCACGGCGACGGATTCGTCGTCCTCGACGTCTCGGACCCAGCCAGCCCGACGCAGCTCTCCCGCTTCCGGTGCACCGCCAGCTACGCCGACATCTCCATCTGGAACGATCTCGTGTTCCTATCACAGGACGAGACGACGGCCGGTGATGACTGCGACGCGGCCTCCACGAACACGCGCGATCAGAAGGCCTTCGCGGGGATCCGCGTGATCTCGATCGCCGATCCTGAGCACCCGGTGCCGGTGGCCGCCGTGCCCACCGGGATCGAGGACACCTCCTCGGGTCAGATCGTCCGAGGCTCCCACACGCACACCCTCGTGCCCGACCTCGACCACACCGACGAGGACGGTCAACGGTCTCCTCGCATCCTGGTCTACGCCGCCCACGAGTGGGAACCAGGGACGGCGCCGGACGCCACCATCGTCGAGGTGCCGCTGCAGGACCCGGCGGCAGCTCGTGTCGTCGGCACGATCGACAACGGAACGCGGCTGGAGTGTCACGACATCAGCGTGTTCATGCCCAGGGACCTGATGGCCTGCGCTGCCTACGAGGCGGGGGTGATCCTGTTCGACATCAGCGATCCCGTCCACCCCGTCCGCTTGTCGCGCTTCGTCGATCCCCACGTCGAGGCGAACCAGGAGAGCCACCACTCGACAGCGTTCTCCAACGACGGCAACACGCTGGTCCTCGACGCTGAGATCTACACCGATGTGGGGGTGACGCCCTGCGCAGGCGGGACCAGCGAGCCGCTGGGCGCGCTGTGGTTCTATGACATCGCCGACCCTCGCGCCCCGAAGGAGCGCGGCTCCTTCCAGATCTCACGACCGACGAGGAAACACTTCTGCTACGCCCACGAGTCCAACGTCGTCCCGATGGATGGGCCCAAGGACGTCGTCGCCACCGGCTGGTTCGGCGGCGGGGTGAACCTGGTCGATTTCACCGACCCCAGCCATCCTCGAGAGATCGCCTTCTGGGTGAGTTCCGCCCGCGAGGGCGAGCACTCCTTCGCCTATGCGGCCTACTGGTACAACGGATATGTCTACGCCGGGAACACCGCGCTGCCCGACGTCGACGAACCGGTCACGCACCGGGGTTTCGACGTGTTCGAAGTCGATCCGTCCCTGCTGGGGGAGACGATCCGCCTCACGCACATGAACGCGCAGACGCAGGAGCCCCTCCCTCTGCCCTCGGGCGGGCCATGACCCCCTCGACACCCCTGCGAAGACCATGACCACCAAGAGTTGCCTCCGCTGCGACTGGCAAGGCGACACGAAGGAACCGGCCTGCCCGAACTGCGGGACCCAGCCGCTCTATGTCGTCGGTCCCTCCCCACGAGCAGAAGCTCGGATGTCGTCGTCGGTACACCCGTCTGAGCGGAACTTCGGAACGGCAGCCAGCGCGGTGGCCCGGTCCACTCCCCCGCCGCCCCAGTCGGTCCCGTTGCCGTCCCAGGTGGATCCGGTCCCACCATCGGCCGGATCTCACCGGTCAGCGGTTGGACTCGTGCTGGCGGCACTGGTACTGACCATCATCGTGGGCTCGTTGCTCAAGACACAGGAACGCCCGGGGCCGGCGGGATCCCCCGAGGCCGGAGGCCAAGGAAGGCCGATCGAGGATGTCGGTTCACCCACGCCGCTCGCTTCACCATCACCGATGTCTGCGGAGGTCGGTCTCGATGTGGGTCCGCTTTCCGTCGGCAGACATCCGTTGATCACGGAGGG
>DATDJD010000157.1:0-3749 GCA_036520695.1 Actinomycetota bacterium | reverse complement strand
TCACCGCGGCGGCCACGTCCGCGAGCTCGTGAGCGAACGCGAGATCGGCGGTCAGATCGGGTTGGACCATGCCCTGCGTCCTCGCTCGTCCTCGATCACGACCCGCCGGTAGGGCAGTTCTACGGACGGAGTGAATCGGGTGCGCACGATGAGTTCGCGACCGTCCCTCTCGAGCACACGGGCCTCTTCCATCCTGTTGCGACCCCCGGCATGGACCGCCCAGCCCGTCTCGTATCGCGACACCATCCACACCGCTCGCGCGGGAGAACACCGCACCTCGAGCGCCTCACCATCGACGGCGATGTCATGGATCTGCGGTCCCGCCGACGCGTAGTGGTGACCGTGACGCAACGCGTCGAGGACCGCCTCCTCGCTGCGCTCGGCCGCCCGCACCATCGTCCATGCATCCCCGATGTCGAAGCCCGGGTAGTGACAGTCATCGGTACCGAACGCCCAGAGTCTCTCGTCTCGATCCAGGCACTGGTCCCACACATACGAGGAGTCCCCGCGAAGGTTCTCCCGGTGCGCGCTTGAGTTGAAGAGTTCCAAGCCGTGCGTTCCAGCGGCAAGCAGGGTCTCCAGCGAGAGTCCGCTCCAATAGGGGTGTGCCACGAACGAGACTCCGCCTTGGTCGGCGATGCAGGTCGCCGCCGCAGCCAGGTCCGGGAAGGTCTTGTAGTGGTAGGCGTCGATCGGGCCCCATCTGGTGCGATCGCCGCCCGGATCCTCCGGGATCTCGCTGATGCCGATCGCCAGGATCTCGCTGTCGTTGGGGGCGTCGCCGAACGGGTCGGCGGCCAGTTCCGCCCCGGTGATCACCAGGATGTGCTCGGTGCTGGGCTCATGGGTCAGGGTCCAGTGGTCGGTGATCGTGCACACATCGAAGCCCGCCCACTCGTGATGCAGGACATGCGCCGCGGGGTCGAGATCACCGTCGGAGCGCTTCGTGTGGGTGTGGAACGCGCTCCTCAACCACACGCCGTCGACGTCGAACGGGTTCCCATCGGTCACGATCCGGCCTCCCTCGCTGACACGTTCCCACGGACTCGTCGTGACGGACGGTACCCAGCGGCCGCAGGACCGCACAAGCGAAGGCGTGCCCTCTCGGCAACAACCGTTAGGCTCGCCGGATGCGGGCCACCGATGGAGCCGACCGGGTCGTGCGGGTGTTGGATGCGCTGGCGACCGCACCCGACGGCCTGGGGGTCTCGACCATCGCCAGAACGCTCCAGGTCCATCGTTCGACGGCATCGCGGTTGCTGGCCACCTTGGCGCGCGGCGGTCTCGTCGAGCGTGACACCCACACCCGCGCCTACCGGCTCGGTGCACGGGTGGTCGGCTTGGCCGCTGTCGCCGTCGCCCGGTTGCCGGTCGTGAGCCAGGCCCGACCGGAGTTGGAGGCCCTTTCCGCACTGACCTCCGAGACGGCCAACCTCGCGATCGTCGATGGCAACCACGTGGTCTACGTCGATCAGGTGACGCCGGCGCACACCGTGGTGATGGCCAGTTGGGTCGGGCGCCGGAGTCCCGTGCACGCGAGTTCCAGCGGGAAGGTCTTGATGGCGTGGGGCGACCCGAAGGCCAAGGAGGCGCTCCTGCGCCGGCGCCTCGAACCCATCACCGACCGGACGGTGACCGATCCAGGAGCGATGCGCCGGATGCTGGATGAAGCGCGTCGTCGCGGATACGTCGCGAGCAACGGAGAACTCGAAAGCGGGCTCATCACGATCGCGGCGCCGGTCATGAACGGCGGGCGAGCCGTCGCAGCCGTCAGCATCTCCGGACCCACCTTCCGGATCCCTGCGCGAGACGTGCCTGGACTCGGTCGCGCGGTCCGGGAAGCCGCGGGTGCGGTTGGACATCGTATGGCCGGACGCGCGATCACCGCAGTCGGATCTTCTCCGAGGTCTCGATCTGGATGACCTTGCCGTCCTGCATGACGAGCACGACCGTGCCGAACGCGATGTCGCCGAGCAACTCGTGGACATGCATCAACAGCCGGCGCTGCTCCGGGGCGAGGCCGACGAACCGCGCGATCTCCTCGGGCACCTGGACCTTCGAGGTGCGCGCGAGGAGGGGAGGCGCCTCACCTTCGTCCGGGTCCACCATCTGGAGTCCTGCCTGTCCGACCGTCATGCCGTCCCGGCCGTCGCATGGTCCGTCGGCGCGGCGTCCGGGGTCACCGCGTCAGCGTCGACGTCATCGGGCTGCTGCTTGGTGACCTCACGCAGGAACGCCTTGGGGTTGCGCAGATCCAACGTGACGTCATCACCTTCCTTCGCGCCGAGCAGTTCCTCCTGGGGCACGTGGGCCACCAGGGTGTGCCCGTCGGGCAGCCGAAGCGTCAGCCGTGCGAGCCATCCGAGCGAGGCGATGCGCTCGATCGTCGCAACGATGTCGCCCTGCCCGCCTCCTTGGCGGACGCGCACGTCATGCGGCCGGACGAACGCGGTCGCGGACGAGCCCTCGGCCAGATGTGCCGCACCCGAGATGCGGATCGCGCCGAGGTGCACATGGCCATCTCTGACCTCGCCGTGCAACACGTTGGCCGAGCCGACGAACCCCGCCACGAACGGCGTGGCGGGCTCGTCGTAGATCTCAGCCGGCGAGCCGACCTGCTCGACCTTGCCGTCGTGCATCACCACGATCTGGTTCGCGAGCTCCAGCGCCTCTTCCTGATCGTGGGTGACGAGCAGGCTGGTGACACCGAGTTCGCGATGCAGGCCGTCGAGCCAATGGCGCAGGTCCTGGCGCACCTTCGCATCGAGCGCGCCGAACGGCTCGTCGAGCAAGAGGACGTCGGGACGAGGTGCGAGCGCCCGTGCGAGCGCCACGCGCTGACGCTGCCCGCCCGACAACTGGTCGGGGTACCGCTTCGCGAACGGAGCCAGTTGCACGAGTTCGAGGAGTTCTTCGACGCGAGCGGTTCGTTCGGCTTTCGGTTGTTTGCGGACGGTCAGACCGAACGCGACGTTGTCGGCCACCGTCATGTGCCGGAAGAGCGCGAAATGCTGGAACACGAAACCGACCCGGCGTTCCTGCACGCTCTTGGAGGTGAGCTCGACGTCGCCCATCCGGATCTGACCTTCGTTGGGTGTCTCGAGTCCCGCGATCATGCGCAGCACCGTGCTCTTGCCCGAACCCGAAGGTCCGAGCAAGGCGGTGATCGCGCCACCGGGCGCCGTGAACGAGACATCGCTCACGGCCTTGAACGAGCCGAACCGCTTGGTGAGCTGCTCCACCACGATCGGCGTACTCATGTGCGTACCTTCCTTCCTTCGATGCGATGCCGGGTTGCCTCGATCGTCACGAGCAGGACGATCGAGACCGCGGCCAAGGTGAGGGCCACGATGTAGGCCTCGCTGGTCTCCCGTTCCTCCATCGCCCCGAAGATGAACAGGGTGGCCGTCTCGGTCTTGCCCCTGATCAGTCCGCTCACGATCAGCACGGCGCCGATCTCTCCGATCGAGCGAGCCGTGGTGAGCGCGATCCCGTAGAGCAAGCCCCACCGGATGTTCGGCATCGTCACCTTGCGCCAGGTCTGCAGGATCGACGCGCCGAGCGTGCGGGCGGCATCTTCCTCGTCCTTGCCGATCTCCTGGAGCACCGGCACGACCTCGCGGATCGTGAACGGGATACAGATGAAGATCGTCACGAGGACCATGGACGGCAACGCGAACAGGATGCTGATGTCACGGTCGTGGAAGAACGGGTAGAGCCACCCGCCCAGACCGAACAAGATCGTGGCG
>DATDJD010000156.1:0-7630 GCA_036520695.1 Actinomycetota bacterium | reverse complement strand
TGCCGTGCACGAGGGGTGCAGCGCGGTCTCTGCGTCCTGGGCGACCCACTCCAAGATCTGCTCGTCGGTCTCGACGGCCGGTCCCGGCGACGTTTCCCCGTCGTTGAAGGGGTCGAACGCCGGCTGGTTCAAGATGTCGCGAGCCACGTGGATCGCCTCGATCCATTCGCGACGGTCCTGCTCGGTCGACAGGTAGTTGAACGACATCGCTGGGTGGACCCTGGGGTCGGCGGACTTCACGGTGATCGACCCTCGCGCGTCGGAATACATCGGGCCGATGTGCACCTGGTATCCATGATCGCCGGCCGGTGATGACCCGTCGTAGCGGATCGCGATCGGCAGGAAGTGGAACATCAGGTTGGGGTAGTCGACCTCGTCATCACCCCGAACGAAGCCGCCCGCTTCGAAGTGGTTCGTCGCACCGAGTCCGCTCCGGAAGAACAACCATTGGGCGCCGATGAAGGGTCGGCGCCACATCTTCATGCCGGGTGCGATCGAGACCGGCTGCTTGCAGGCGTACTGGATGTAGACCTCGAGGTGGTCCTGGAGATGCTGGCCGACCCCGGGCAGGTCGTGCACCATGTCGATCCCCAGCGGTCGAAGGTCGTCCGCGTTGCCGACACCCGAGAGCTGCAGCAGCTGGGGCGTGTTGATCGCCCCGCCACACAACACCACCTCGCTGGCCCGAACCCGGTGGGTGCCCCCGCGCCCGGACGAGTATTCGACGCCCACCGCGCGTGTGCCCTGGAACAGGATCTTCGTGACGAAGGCTCGGGTCTGCACGTCGAGGTTAGGGCGCGACATCACCGGGTGAAGGTAGGCGCGTGCGGCGGACAATCGCCTGCCGTTGTGCACATTGCGGTCGAACGGCGCGAAGCCCTCCTGGCGGTAGCCGTTGACGTCGTCGGTGAGCGGGTAGCCCGCCTGTTGCACGGCCTCGAAGAACGCGCCGAACAACGGGCTCGTGGCTGGGCCGCGTTCCAGGACCAGCGGTCCAGCGTGCCCGCGGAACTCATCCGTGCGATCGGCGGCAAGGCAGCGTTCCATCCGCTTGAAGTACGGGAGGCAGTGCGCGTAGTCCCAGGTCTCCATGCCGGGGTCCGATGCCCACCGTTCGTAGTCGAGCGGGTTCCCTCGCTGGAAGATCATGCCGTTGATGCTGCTGGAGCCACCCAGCACTTTGCCGCGAGCGTGGTAGATGCGGCGACCGTTCATGTGCGGCTCGGGTTCGGATTCGTACTTCCAGTCGTAGAACCGGCTGCCGATCGGGAAGGCGAGTGCCGCCGGCATGTGGATGAACGCATCCCAGATGTAGTCGGGGCGGCCCGCTTCCAGCACCAGCACCCGGTTGGACGGATCGGCGCTGAGGCGGTTGCCGAGGGCGCTTCCAGCGGAGCCGCCACCGATCACGATGAAGTCGTAGGACGTGCCAACCATGGGTGAAGTCTGCACCAGGTCGGTCGTGGCGCGCACGTGGGCCGTTGCCGATGCCGCAACCCCTGACTTGCGCGCTCGCGGCAGGAGGCCGAGACTCGACCGGTTCCTTACGGGGAGGGTGGCCCTTGACTGAACCGTCGAACGTCGCGGTGTCGTGTCGCAACGTGTGGAAGGTGTACGGACCGAAGGCTGAACGGATCGTGGGTTCGGAGGACGCGAAACTTCCTCGCGCCGAACTCCTTGAGAAGACAGGGTGTGTCGCCGCGGTCCGGGACGTGTCGTTCGACGTCGCACCGGGCGAGGTCTTCGTCGTCATGGGGCTGTCGGGCAGCGGGAAGTCGACACTGGTGCGCATGCTCAACCGGATCCACGAGCCGACGTCGGGCCAGGTCCTGATCGATGGCAACGACGTGCTCACCATGGATGACGAGCAGCTTCGCGAGCTTCGGCGCCGCAAGATCAGCATGGTGTTCCAACATTTCGGGTTGTTGCCGCATCGCAAGATCGGCGACAACGTTGCCTTCGGCCTGGAGATCCAGGGTGAGAGCAAGGAGGCACGCGCCGCGAAATCCCAGGAGGTGCTGGAGACCGTCGGCCTAGCCGGCTGGGCCGACCACTTCCCGGATGAGCTCTCGGGTGGCATGCAGCAGCGCGTCGGTTTGGCGCGGGCCTTGGCGACCGACCCCGAGATCATGCTCTTCGACGAGCCGTTCAGTGCCCTCGACCCGCTGATCCGCCGCGATATGCAGGATGAGGTGGTTCGCCTCCAGAAAGAGGTGAAGAAGACCATGATCTTCATCACCCACGACCTCGCCGAGGCCCTGAAGTTGGGTGATCGGATCGCGATCATGAAGGATGGCCACTTCGTCCAGGTGGGGACCCCGGAAGAGGTGGTCGCCAGCCCGGCCGACGATTACGTGGCCGAGTTCACCAAGGAGGTGCCGCGTGCCCATGTGCTCACGGCACGCGCCATCATGCGCCCCGTGAACGGTGACCTGCCCACGGACGGCCCCACGGTGCCCGTCACGACGGTGGTGCAGGACATGATCCCGATCGTGGCGCGCGCCGATCTCACGATCCGAATCACCGACGGTGAGACCGTCGTCGGCTTGGTCGATCGCGACGCGGTGATGTCCGCGTTGGTGGAGGAGCACTAGCCGATGGCGGTCGCGCCTCCGCAATCGAGGGTTCCGTTCGATCAGGTCGCGGCCCCTTCGACGGTGGTCGCTCCGGGGAGTCCATGGCCGCGCCGGGTCGCGTGGGCGATCGGCGTCGTGATCGTGGTCGTCATCGGGTTGATGTGGCTCACACCTGGGTTCCCCGAGCGATGGGTGATCGATGTCACGAAATGGTTCGACGCGTTCCGTGACTGGACGATCCAGAACAGCGAAACGAGTCCGCTGTTCATCTACTTCCTGAACCCGATCGGCGACTTCGCTACGTGGATCGTCGACAACATGATCCTGCTGCTCGAGCGCATGACATGGCTCGGATTGGTCGTGGCCGCCGGAGCGATCTCGGGCCTGGTCGCCGGGTGGAAGATGGCGGTGCTGGCGTCGGCGGGCATCATCAGTTTCGGTCTCCTGGGAGTCTGGGACGCGGCGATCGAGACGTTGGCGTTGATGATCGTCGCTGTCGTCCTGGCGCTGGCGATCGGGATCCCGCTCGGGATCTGGGCCGGTCGCCGGCAACGGGTGGAGCGGGTGCTGCGCCCGATCCTGGACGCGATGCAGACGGTCCCGGCCTACTCGTACCTGCTGCCGTTCGTGTTGCTGTTCGGCATCGGGGAGGCGCCTGCGCTGCTGGCGACCTTGGCGTTCGCGATCCCGCCCGCGATCCGTTTGACCGCGCTTGGGATACGCTCGGTCCCCGAGACGTCGCTTGAGGTTGCGGACGCGTTCGGGTCGACGGATCGACAGCGACTGCGCTTGGTCCAGGTGCCGTTGGCGAAGCCGTCGATCATGCTCGGTGTCAACCAGACGATCATGATGGCGCTCGGCATCGTCGTGATCGCTGCGTTCGTCGGCGCGGGTGGTCTGGGTCAGACGGTGCTGGATGGTCTGCAACGGCTGAGCGTGGGCGCCGCGCTCGATGGGGGCGTTGCGATCGTCATCATGGCGATCGTGCTCGACCGCGTCACCACCGCGTGGAGCATGCGGGAGCGTCGCCGAACCGCGCCGCCGCACATCGGAAACTACGTGTTCAGTCGGCGCCAACTGTCGTTGATCGCCGTTGGTGCGATCGTGCTCGCCATCATGATCGGGCGGCAGGTGTTACGGCAACAGGGGTTCCCCGAGGGGCTCGAGTTCTCGCTCGCCGATCCGGCTGATGCGTTCGTCACCTGGCTGCAGTCGACCTTCGGCACCATCACGAGCGCGATCAGCGACTTCATCCTGATCTACATGCTCGATCCCATCCAGGATCTGTTCACAGGTGTGCCGTGGTGGATGATGGCGGGCGCGTTCGCTCTGATCGGCTGGAAGGTTTCCGGTGTCCGGTTGGCGATCGGGGAGTTCTGTTGCATCGCGGGACTGGGGCTGCTCGGTATGTGGGACCTGTCGATGGGGACGCTGAGCCAGGTGCTGGTCTCGGTCGTGATCACGATCGCGTTCGCGATCCCGCTGGGCATCATGGCCGCGCGCAGCGATCGGTTCGAGCGGTGGTCCAAGCCAGTGCTCGACGCGATGCAGACGATGCCGGCTTTCGTCTACCTGGTGCCGGTGCTCTTCTTGGTCGAACCGGGACGGGTGCCTGCGATCATCGCTTCGTTCATCTACGCGTTGCCGGTGGCGATCCGGCTCACCAACCTCGGGATCCGGCAGGTGCCGAAGGAGACCGTGGAAGCGAGCGAGTCGTTCGGGCCGACGGCAGGCCAACTCTTGCGGAAGGTCCAGCTCCCCTTGGCCAAGCCTTCGATCCTCCTGGGTGTGAACCAGACGATCATGATGGTGTTGTCCGTCGTGATCATCGCCGGATTGATCGGGGCGGCCGGCCTGGGTCAAGAGGTCGTGTTCGCCTTGGGCAAGCAGCAGATCGGCCGGGGGGTGGTGGCAGGTGTGTGCATCCTGCTCCTCGCGGTGTCATTGGACCGTATAACTCAAGCGATGGGTTCCTCGTCACCGACGCGGGGCCCCGGAGGCATCGGGTTACCTGCCCGGACGCGCATGCGAGTGGTCATGTTCATGTCCGGGAAGGAAGACGCAGGAGAGGAGAACGGATGAGCAAGCGTGTTTGGGTGCAACTGATTGCCCTGTCGGCCGTGGCGATGATCGCGATGGCTGCGTGCAGCGACGTCGATGAGGGTGGTGACGACGCTGCGGGTGGCGACACCGGAAGTGCTGCCGCGGACGTGGCCCAATGCGGAAGTGACACCATCGTGCTCGCGGTCAACCCATGGGTGGGGGCGGAGGCCAACGCCAACGTCGCCAAGACCGTGATGGAAGAGCAGATGGGTTGCACCGTTGAGCTGCAGGAGATCCCCGAGACCGGACAGTTCAAGGCCATGGCCGACGGTGACGTCGACGCGACCTTGGAAGTCTGGCCGTCAGGTCACCTGAAGGACCGCAAGGACTACATCGAAGGCGCGGGCACGGTCGTCGACGGTGGCGAGCTGGGCATCACCGGGAACATCGGCTGGTTCGTGCCGTCGTACGTGGTCGATGAGAACCCTGACCTCGCGACGTGGGAAGGCTTCAAGGACAACGCGGACGAGTTCGCGACTGCAGAGACCGGCGACCTTGGCCGATTCCTGGGTGCGGACACCACCTACTCGATCTTCGACGAGGCGATCATCAAGAGCCTCGGCTTGGATCTGCAGGTCGTGTATTCAGGTTCGGAAGCAGCTTCGCTGGCGGCCCTGGACAAGGCGTACAACGCGCAGGATCCCATCCTGATGTACTGGTGGACCCCGCAATGGGCCAACACGAAGTACGACCTCGTCGAAGTCGAGCTGCCCGAGTACACCGACGAGTGTGCTGCGATCGCCGCGGAGGACCCGGACGTCGCAGAGGGCTACGACTGCGACTACGCCGACGACATCCTGTACAAGGCGTTCAGCGCCGATCTGGAGACGAAGGACCCGGCCGCGTTCGAGTTCCTGTCCAACTTCACGTGGACCGAGGAAGACCAGAACGGGGTCGCCCTGGAGATCGAGGACGGAACCGATCCCACGGACGCTGCGCAGACCTGGATCGACGCCAACCCTGACACCGTCCAGGGGTGGTTGCCGGCCGCGTAGCAAGCGAACGGGAGCGAACGGATCGAGGGCGGCCCTCAGGGGCCGCCCTCACCGTCTCCTCTGTTGCCCGTGCCCGGTTGCGGGCAACCTTGCCCGTGCCCGGTTGCGGGCAACGCAACTGGAACCTTGTTCCCGCAACGGTGGGTGAGAACATCCGAGGCGGGACTCGGACAGGCCGCCGACAGGAGCGAACGAGGCATGCGCGACCGCGCACAGACCGTGATCATCGGGGCCGGCATCGTCGGCGCCAGTGCCGCATATCACCTCGCGGAACTTGGCCAGCCCGATGTGCTCGTGGTCGATCAAGGTCCGCTGTTCGAAACCGGTGGGTCCACCTCGCATGCGCCGGGACTGGTGTTCCAGACCAATGGTTCACGCACGATGTGCCGGATCGCGCAGGATACGGTGGCGCTCTATCGAGACCAGGCCGACGCCGACGGATGGTTCGGCGTCGGATCGATCGAGATCGCCACCACGCCCGAACGGATGCGGGAGCTCCAACGACGGCAGGGGTTCGCACGTTCCTTCGGTATCGACGGCACCGCCCAGCTCTCGCCCACCGAGGTCGCCGAACGGGTTCCGCTGGTCGACCCCTCGACGATCCTGGGCGGCTACTGGGTGCCCAGCGACGGCATCGCGAAGGCGGTCCGGATCGTCTCGTCATTGGCCGACAAGGCGAAGGCCCGTGGCGTGGACTTCGAAGGCGGTGTCACGGTCGTCGGCTTCGACATCGTCGACGGGCGGGTGCACGCGGTCGTGACCGATCGTGGCCGGATCGACTGCGAGCGAGTCTTGATCTGTGCAGGGATCTGGGGGCCGAGTGTCGGGGCGATGGCCGGTGTGCCCATCCCGTTGATCGCGGTGCAGCACCAGCTGGTCTGGACGGACCCGATCGCCGAACTCGCGGGCGAGTCCAGGGAGGTCGTGCACCCACTGGTGCGCCACCAGGACATGGCGATGTATTTCCGGCACCGCGGCGATCACTATGGGGTCGGCAGCTACAAGCACGAGCCGATCGTCACACCGCAGGATCTGATCCGATCGCCGGGCGGTCCTCTGCAGCCGTCGTTGATGCCCTTCACCCCGGACGACTTCGAAGTCGCCGAGGCCGAAGCGACGCGAGTCATGCCGTCGCTCGCCGGCAGTCTCCAACCGTCTGATCCCGCCCGCTCGCTCAACGGGATGTTCTCGTTCACGCCCGACGCCGGTTCGATCGTGGGGGAGAGCACGTCTGCCCGAGGGGTCTGGGTGTGCGAAGCCGTGTGGGTGACGCACGGAGGCGGGATGGGTCGGCAGGTCGCCGAGTGGATGGTGGAAGGCGAACCCTCCTACGACCTGGCTGAAGCCGACGCGAACCGCTTCTACCCGTTCCAGATGTCGCCGCCCTACGTCGTGGAACGTGGCAAACAGCAGTACCGCGAGGTCTACGACATCCTGCACCCGCTCCAGCAGATGAACTGGCCGCGCAGGATCAGGCTGGCGCCCTGGTACGAGCGCCAGCGCGAGTTGGGTGCGGAGTTCTTCAGCGGGGCGGGGTGGGAGCGTCCTCAGTGGTACGCCGCCAACGAGGCGCTCGTGCCGGCCGACGCGCCGTGGGCATCGCGCGATGCATGGGCAGCCCAGCAGTGGTCACCCGCCGTCGGCGCCGAACACATCGCGACACGTGAGCGTGTGGGCCTGTTCGACATCACCGCGTTCGCGAAGTTCGACGTGCACGGTCCTGATGCTCTGGAGTTCCTCGAGCGCATCTGTGCCAATCGGATCGATCGGCCGGTGGGTTCGATCGTGTACACGGCGATGCTCACGCCGCGCGGTGGCATCCGATGCGACCTCACGGTGATCCGCAAGGATCAGGAGCTCTTCCGGGTCGTCACCGGCGGCGGCAGCGGCCAACACGATCTCGCGTGGTTGCGTTCGCAGATCCACGACGACGAGATGGTGGCGATCACCGAGCGC
>DATDJD010000155.1:0-2840 GCA_036520695.1 Actinomycetota bacterium | reverse complement strand
TCTGTTCACCGCCATCGCTCCGCAGTACTCGTGGATGGGCGCGGTGATGTCGTTCGGACAGGACGGGCGTTGGCGCCGTTCCATGATCTCCACCGTCAACGCCGCGCCCGGGTCGACGGTGCTCGATGTCGCTGCAGGCACCGGGCTCGTCTCTCGAGGACTGGCGGCGCGCAGACGGGTCCGCGTCGTCTCGCTCGACGCGAGTGAACAGATGCTGCGCGCCGGTCTTCCCGCCAACGTGGCGGCCTCGCTCGAGGGGCAGATCGTACCGGTGCTGGGTCGCGCAGAGCGATTGCCGTTCGACGATGCCACCTTCGACGCGCTGACCTTCACCTACCTGTTCCGCTACGTGGATGACCCAGGCGCCACCATGCGGGAACTCGCGCGCGTCGTGCGGCCCGGTGGTTCGATCTCATCCTTGGAGTTCCACGTGCCACAGCAACCTCTCTTGCGGGTGGGTTGGTACGCCTACACGCGCGGTGCATTGCCGGTGATCGGTTCGCTGGCAGGATCGGCCTGGCGGCAGACCGGACGGTTCCTCGGGCCTAGCATCGATCGATTCGACCGCCGAGCTCCGCTGCCGGAGCAGGTTCGCTGGTGGCAGGAAGCGGGGGTGGCGCATGTTCGATCCCGTGTGCTGTCGCTTGGTGCCGGGGTCGTGGTGTGGGGTGTCAAAGGGGGGACACGTGGGCGATGAACGTCCGGCGTTCTACGCCCTCAGCCCGGGGGGCTGGCGCGACTATTGGTCCCTGCTGCATCCGCCCTACACGCTGTGGCACTTGTCCTACGTCGCGATCGGCGCGGCCCTGGCGGCCAGACTTCAGGTGGGGTGGTGGCTCGAGACCACGGCCGCCTTCTTCCTGGCGATGGGGGTGGCGGCGCACGCGCTGGACGAGCTGAACGGTCGACCGCTGCGAACCCGGATCCCCGATCAGGTGCTGTGGGGTGCGGCGATCATCGGACTCGCCGGCGCGGTGGCGCTGGGCATCCACGGTGCGGCAGAGGTATCGCCGTGGATCTGGGCGTTCATCGTGGTGGGCGTGTTCCTGGTGGTGGCGTACAACCTGGAGTTGTTCGGCGGTGCGGTGCATTCCGACGTGTGGTTCGCGCTGGCATGGGGAGCGTTCCCGGTGGTGACGGCGTACTTCGCTCAGACCGGTGAGATCAGCGTCGCCGCGGTGTTAGCTGCGGCCGCATGCGCAACGATCTCTGCGGCACAACGCGCCCTCTCGACGCCGGTTCGTGATCTCCGTCGTCGCGTCAGCGCCGTCGAAGGATCGGTGACCGCGCTCGACGGCACGATCAGTCCGATCGATGCCTCGACGTTACGTGCCGCGCCCGAGGCGGCGCTGCGGCTCCTCTGTATCGCGATGCCGTTGCTCGCGGCGGCACTGATCGTGATGCGGCTCGTCTGAGCGCACTGGGCGGCCGGGCAGCTTCGACCTCCCTAGCCGGTGCCCACCACGGCGAGGACCTCGTCGGCGTACCTTTCCAGTTTGGTGGGACCGACACCGGGGATCGCTGCCATATCGGCCCAGTCCTTCGGCCGCTGCTCTGCGATCTGGGCGAGCGTCGCGTCGTGGAACACCACGTAGGCGGGCACACCGTCGGCTGCCGCACGCTTGCGGCGCCACTCCTTCAACCGATCGAACGTGGGAGCGCCTGTGCCGGCGACGGTGATGGGCTCCCGTTTGGCTCGAGGGGTGGTCCGCGCCGCGGGCGTGGGTGCCGCGACGACCCCGATCTCTGAGAGGAACGGACTGGGACTGGTTCGCGGTTCCTTGGGCCAGGACAGGTACAGGTGCGTGCGAGCTCGCGTGATGCCGACGTAGAGCAGGCGACGTTCCTCTTGCGGATCGGCGGCCGAACGCTGCGACCGGAACGGCAGTTCCTTGTCGAGCAGCCGTGGCAGGAACACCGCGTCGAATTCCAGCCCTTTGGCCCGGTGGTAGGTCAGCAGGTTGACGCCGCGGCCGGTCTGTTCCGTCGAGAACCGCGCGGTGAGTTCCTCGATGAACCCCGAGAGGTCGGCACCGTTGCCGGCGGCGCGGTGATATTCGGCTGCGAGCGCTCGCAACCGAGCGAGGTCTGCCTGCCGCGTCACTTCCTGGGTGTCGTCGGACGCCGCTTGCGGATCGAATCCGATCTCGTCGGTCGCGGCTTCGACCAGAGCCACGACATCGGGACCGGTCGCGCTGGTCCGGCGCAGGCGCGCCATGATCGCTCGTGGGCCGGGACGCCGCAGGAACGCCCCGTCTCGCACCTGGTACGGGACGCCGGCGGCTGCGAAGGCTTCCTCGAACGGTTCGGAACGCGCGTTGATGCGATACAGCACCGCCATCTGTTCGAGGGCGACCCCCAGGTCCGCGAGGCGCCGGACCTCCTGGACCACGAACGCGGTCTCGGCCGCGGTGTCGGCCACCGCACGGGCGGTGGGGTTGGGTCCATCGGCAACGGTGGCGCGCAGCGTCTTGTCGAAACCTCCGAGCGCGCCCGCCAGCGCGTTGGCCACGGCCAGGATCTGGGGCGAGGACCGGTAGTTCTCCTCCAGCCGCACCACGGTGGCGTCGGGGAAGCGATCGGGGAAGCCAAGGAGGTGTTCGGGCGAGGCCCCCGTGAACGAGTAGATGGTCTGGTAGTCGTCGCCGACCACACAGAGTTCGTCTCGGTCGCCGAGCCAGGCATCGAGCAGGGCCTGCTGCAACGGGTTCACGTCCTGGTACTCGTCCACCGTGAACGCTGCGAAACGGTCGTGGACCGCAGCGGCCGCCTTGGGCGAGTCCCGATAGAGCTGGACCGCCAACGCCAGCATGTCCTCGAAATCGATGCGGTCGGCGCGT
>DATDJD010000154.1:0-2165 GCA_036520695.1 Actinomycetota bacterium | reverse complement strand
GCCGACGCTCGAACCCAGCGTGGCCGGCTTCGTGAACACGGGATAACCCAAAGCGGCGACCCGTGCCGACACGCCTTCGTCGTCCTCGTCCCACTCGGGCTCGCGCACGACTTCCCACGGCAGGAGGTGCAGCCCGGCCTCAGCGAACAACACCCTCTGGACGGCCTTGTCCATGCCCACGGCCGACCCCAGAACACCGGCGCCCACGTACGGAACATCCGCGAGTTCCAACAAGCCCTGCACCGCGCCGTCCTCGCCCATGGGTCCGTGGAGCACGGGGACCACGACATCGACGACATCGCGTCGGCCGTCGCTGGCGACGATCTCCCCCACGCCGCCTTCAGCGTTCAGTTCGACGGCGGTACCAGTCCCATCCGTCACCTGGGGCATGAGTCCGGTCTCCGACGGCAACGCGGGTGGTGCCGTCAGTCGATGCCAACGTCCCTGCCTGGTGATACCGACGGGGATCACCTCGAACCGCTCCGCATCGAGGGCGTCGACCACCGATCGCGCGGAGATGCAGCTGATCTCGTGCTCGGCCGATCGACCCCCGAACAGGACCACGACCTTCATGCGGCCGCTCATGCCCTCTCCAGGGCGCGCGCCATGTCCTCGACGATGTCGTCTCCGTCTTCGATGCCGACGCTGACGCGCACGAGGCCGTCCGCGATGCCGGCCGCCCGGCGCGCGTCGGGATCCATCTGTCGGTGCGTGGTCGACGCCGCATGGCCCACCAGCGTGTGGGTCCCACCGAGGCTGGTCGCCACCCACGCCAGCTCGAGTGCATCGCAGAACCGCTGTCCCGCCTCGACGCCACCGGCGATCTCGACCGCCAACATGCCCCCTGCACCACGAGGCATCTCGCGCGCTGCGATCTCGTGGTCAGGGTGCGATGCCAACCCCGGGTACCAGACCCGCTCCACCTTCTCGTGTCCTTCCAGGAAGGTGGCGAGGGCAAGGGCGTTGTCACCATGACGGTCCATGCGCAGGGCCAACGTCATGAGCCCTCGCAGGCAGAGCCAGGCTTCGAAGGGAGCCATCGTGCCCCCGGTGTCGATCGCGACATCACGCAAGAGCGCGCGGCCTTCATCTGTCGTGCAGACCACGCCACCGATCAGGTCGTGATGACCACCGATGTACTTGGTCGCCGAGTGGACCACGAAGTCGAACCCCCACCCCGCGGGGGTACACAGGTAGGGCGATGCGAAGGTGTTGTCGACGGACGCAGGCACACCCAGTTCGCGACAGAGGGCACCGAGCGACTGAAGATCTGCCACCGACACGGTGGGGTTCGCGATCGTTTCCACGTGGAACAGCCGGGCGCCCACCAGCGCGGCACGCACCGCGTCGAAGTCATGGGGATCGACCATATCGACCGTGACGCCCATGCGAGGGAACACCTTGGTCGCGAGGGAGTAGGTGCCGCCGTACAACTCACTGGAGACCACGATGCGGTCGCCCACCCGCACGTGCGCCGCGAAGACCGAATGGATCGCCGCCATCCCCGAGGCGAACCCGAATGCCGCCTCCGTCCCCTCCAGCGCGGCCATCTGCGACTCGAACGCCGCGACCGTGGGGTTCCCATAGCCGCGGGAATAGGTGTACCCATCCCGACGGAACGAGATCGTCTCGGCGTAGTCCTCGGACGAGTCGAACCGGAAGGTCGACGTCTGGTAGATCGGCATGCTCGGTGCTTCCTGTTCCACGGGCGGGGACGCGCCGTGCACCGCCCTGGTGGAGAAGCCTCGAGTGTCGTCCATACGTGACCCAGCCTAGCCGGGTGATGCCCAGCGCACGGGATAGCGGTCGCGGAGGTCTTCGGTCAACGTCGTCAGGGCATCCATGAGCTCGGCCGTCATGGCCCGGAGCGCGTCGTGGTCATCTGCCTCGTCGCGTCGGGACGACAGATCGAGCGGCTCGCCCGCCTTGAGCCACACGGGGCGACCGTACTTGAGGCTGCCCCGGCCGGACTTCTGCCACACAGCCTGGGAGCCCCAGCTGGCGAGGGGGATGATCGGGATCCCGCTCGCCAACGACAGGCGAACCGTGCCGGTCTTCGCCGTCATGGGGAGATGGTCCTCGCGAGTGGTGACGGTGCCTTCGGGGTAGATCACGACGACCTCGTCTTCGGTGAGTGCCCGCTGCGCTTGCCGCAACGGGGCCAG
>DATDJD010000153.1:0-5507 GCA_036520695.1 Actinomycetota bacterium | reverse complement strand
GGCGATAGCCTCGTGCACCTGATCCGGCCCGTTGCGGGCCCCTTGGAGCAGGTGGAGAACCTGCCGTAAGGCCAGACACGCAGGAGACGTACGTGGGCCTGACCGCCTTGTGTCCGGGGACCTTCGACCCCGTTACCAACGGCCACCTCGATATCATCGAGCGCGCCAACCAGACCTTCGACGAGGTCATCGTCGCCGTGCTCGAGAATCCCGCCAAACAGCCCCTGTTCTCCCTCGATGAGCGTGTGTCCATGCTTCAAGAGGTCTGTGGCCCGTTCGAAGGGGTGCGTGTGGCAGGTTTCAAAGGCCTGTTGGTCGATTTCGCACGTAGCCAGGGCCGCGGAGCCATCATCGTCAAAGGACTGCGCGCCATCTCCGACTACGAGTTCGAGATCCAGATGGCCCAGATGAACCACCGTCTCGGGCAGGTCGAGACGCTGTTCATGCCCACCAACCCGACGTGGTCCTTCCTGTCTTCCTCCCTGGTCAAGGAGGTCGCTCGCTTCGGTGGCGACGTCGCGGGCTTGGTGCCCGATCAGGTCACGAAGCGGCTCATGGACCGGCTGGAGGAACGCTGACGTGGACATCACCGCCCGTCTGAACGAACTGGACGAACTGGTCCGCGACGCCAAAGCCATGCCGCTGTCGTCCTCGGTGCTCGTCAATCGCGAGGAGGTGCTCGACCTGCTGGCCGCCATGCAGGAGGCGCTGCCGGACGAGATCAAGCAGGCACGATGGATCGTGAAGGACCGCGAAGACCTACTCGCCAAGGCCAAGGCCGACGGCGAGAAGATCGTCGCGGCCGCCCGGGACGAGCAGCTCAAGATGGCCCGCCAGGAAGACATCGTGGCGCGTGCCAACGAAGAAGCCGAGCGGCAGCTGGCCGACGCGGAGGAACAGGGTCGCGCGATGCGCCGCGAGGCAGAAGAGTACGTCGATGCCAAGCTCGCACAGTTCGAGATCGCACTTCGTCGCATCTTGGAGGAGTCCCAGAGCGCCAGTCGCGCACTCGCCAAGACCCTCGATCAGGTCGAGGTCGGTCGCGACAAGCTGCGCACGCCCGGCACCGCCGCAGAGCAGGAGTTCGGCGGGCCCGAGAACTCCCGCGACGAGCGTGGTTCGCACGAACGGCGAACCGCCACCCCGCTGTTCGATGAGGAGCAGTCGTGAGTTTGGAGACCCTCGATGTTCGCGATCTGATGGGCCAGGCGGGAGCCACCCGTACGGTGCACCTGGAGGGCACGCTCGACGATCTGGGCACCGAACTCGCACACCTGCGCGAGACAGATCCAGTCCAGGGCGACGTGCTGCTGGAATCGCTCGTGGAGGGCATCCTGGTGTCTGGCCGGCTGACGGGCACCATGTCGCTCAGCTGCGCGCGGTGCCTCAAGGCGTTCGAACAACCCTTCTCCGTCGACCTGCACGAGATGTTCGTGCCGGCGCCCGAGGAGGACACCGATGACTACCCGCTCGATCCCGAAGGCCTGATCGATCCCGAGCAGATGGTGCGTGACGCGGTCGGCGTGGAGTTGCCGTTCTCGCCGCTGCACACCCCCGACTGCAAGGGTCTGTGTCCGGTCTGCGGCGGCGACCGCAACCTGGACGAGTGCCCTGGCGAACACCCCAGCACCGATCCGCGTTGGGCCGAACTCGACACGCTGCTCCAGCAGATGGACCAGAACTGATCCTGACCCCACGAGACATCACCTCAGAAGGGAAGAACCATGGCGGTTCCGAAGAAGAAGCAGAGCAAGTCCCGCGGTGACAAGCGCGCGGCCAACTGGAAGGCCAGCGCGCCCTCCTACGCCGAGTGCTCGCAGTGCAAGCAGCCCAAGCTGCCGCACCGTGTCTGCGGCAACTGCGGCTACTACGCAGGCCGGCAGGCGGTCGAGGTCGAGTAAGCGCCGTGGCCGGCGCCCATGTGGAGGCGTCGCCGGAAGCCCTGGATCGGGCGCTCGGCGTAGCGTTCGACGACGCCCGCTTGCGAGAGGTCGCGCTCACCCATCGTTCCTTCGCGTTCGAGCGAGGGCTCACCGTCACCAATGAGCGGCTCGAGTTCCTCGGTGACTCGGTCCTGGGCGTCGTCGTGACCGACCTTGCCTACCGCACCTATCCCGAGATGCCCGAAGGATCCCTCGCCAAGCTCCGAGCCGCCATCGTCAACATGAGCGCGTTGGCAGACGTCGCTCGTTCGCTCGACCTGGGCAGCGTGGTCCTGCTGGGCAAGGGCGAGGAGCAAAGTGGCGGCCGCAACAAGTCCAGCATCCTGGCCGACGCGCTGGAGGCGGTCTTCGGAGCCGTCTACCTCGATCGCGGCCTGGACGTGGCTCGCGAGTTGATCGAGCGGTTGTTCAGGCCCCGCATGGAGGCCTACGTCCGCGGGGAGGGTGACCGCGACTACAAGACGATCCTGCAAGAGCTCGCGTCACAGATGCTGCACGCCATGCCCGAGTACCGGTTGGCCGAACGAGGGCCTGACCACGAGAAGGAGTTCACGGCGACCGTGTACCTGGGCGGAGAGTCCATGGGCACAGGTACCGGCCGTTCGAAGAAGGAAGCCGAACAGCAGGCTGCGCACGAGGCGTTCATACGCATCTCCGAGCGCGCAGCCCAGCGCGGTACCGGCGGGGGGGACTGAGGACGTGGAGCTTCCTGAGGTCGAGGTGATGCGCCGTGATCTGGAGAAGGATGTGATCGGGCGCCGTATCAAGGACGTGGACGTCAAGAGCTCGAAGAACGCGATGCGCGTGATCCGGCGTCACAAGACGCGCAAGGACTTCTCCTCGAAGCTGGTCGGGCGCAAGGTCGCCAAGGTCGAGCGACGCGGCAAGTACCTGATGCTCACGCTCGATTCCGGCGATGTGCTGGTGGCGCACTTCGGCATGAGTGGGCGGTTCCAGCGGGGAACCGGACGGGTCGTGATGCCGGCCCATACGCACGTCGTGTTCACCTTCCAGCAAGGGGGTGACCTTCGCTACATCGACCCGCGCACGTTCGGCGAGCTCTTCGTGAGTTCGGCCGACGACGTGGGCAAGGTCAAGGAACTCCAGCACCTGGCGATCGATCCCTTGGATCAGGTGTTCACCTGGCCCACGTTCCAGTACCTGCTGGCGGACCGCGCCGCCAAGATGAAGCCGCTCATGATGGACCAGAAGTTCATCAGTGGGCTGGGCAACATCTACTCGGACGAGGTGCTGTTCCACGCTGGCCTCCGCTACGACCGCATGTCGAACACGCTGTCCTCCCAAGAGGTCCGCCGGCTGTATCGCGCGATCCAAGAGGTGTTGCAGGAAGCGATCAAGCTCCGTGGCACCACCCTAGAGGACGAGGCCTACGTCGACCTGTTCGGCCAGCCGGGGGAGTACGGTAACGAACTGAAGGTCTACGGGCGGCTCGGGTTGCCCTGTCGCAGGTGCCGGACGGCGATCCAGAGCGTGAAGATCAGCCAGCGGTCGTCGTTCTACTGTCCGCAGTGTCAGAGCTAGTCTGTATCAGACTAGTTCGGCTCCTGCGTCACGCATCCGGGTGATCGCCCGGTCGCCATCGCCGCGCTGCAGGTCCACCGCAGCGATCGCGGCGGCCAGGACCTCTACCGGGTAGCCCCGCAACCGGGCATCGAGCACGGTCTCGACAACGCAGTAGTCCGTGGCGAGGCCGGCGATCACGAGTCGTCGGATGCCGGCGCTCTGGAGCATCTCGTGCAGGACGGTGTCGTCTACGTCGCCGCTCTGCGGATCACGGACGCTGAACGCGGAATAGCCGTCACGACCGTCGGCGCCCTTGCGAACGGTCTGCCCGCGTGCGACGTCGAGTGACGGGTGGAAGGCCGCGCCCCAGGTGTCCTGCACGCAGTGCACGGGCCAGATCCCTCCGTCTTGCTCGAAATGTGGGGTGTGTTCGGGGTGCCAGTCCTGGGTGTAGACGACGGTGGCGCCGGCGCCGCGAGCGAGGTCGATCTGCCGGTTGGCTTCGGGGATGATCTCGTGGCCGCCGGTGACCGACAAGTTGCCGTCGGGGTCTGCGAAGTCGTTCTGCACATCCACGACGATCAGCGCGGTGACGGGGTCATAGTCGGGCATCACTCGAGACTACCTGCGGTCGCTCGGGAGGTCCGTTCTCCACTCCGGCGGGTCGTTGTGGGGCTAACGATGAAGACCTAGGACGCAGTCGTTAGGGGGCGAACGACCCACCGGGGGAAGCGAGCCCGATGGAGTGAGCCAGGTCTATCGCCGACGACTGGGACCATGACGGTATGCGCCGGGTTCACGTCTCTGTCGAAGGCCGCGTCCAAGGGGTGTTCTACCGCGCGACCTGTGTGGAGCTCGCCCGTGAGCTCGGCCTCGCCGGTTGGATCCGCAACACCCTGGACGGAAGGGTCGAGGCAGAGTTCGAGGGCGAGCCGGCGTCGATCCAGGCGATGCTCGGCTGGTGCCGTGAAGGCCCCGCACATGCATACGTGACATCGATCGACATCACCGAGGAACCGCCGACGGGCGAAACCACGTTCCGGGTTGCGCGGTGAAGGATCGTCAGCCCAACTCCGACCGCCCCGGTGTCGTGCTCGTCGAGGGTGAGAGCGACCGGCTCGCGGTCGAGACGCTGGCATCGCGCAGGGGACGAGACCTCGCCGCCGAGCGGGTGCGAGTGGTGTCGATGAACGGGATCGGCAACATCGCGATGTTCCTTCGCCGATACGGGTCCGCCGGGCGGCAGGCAGTCCGGCTTGCAGGGCTGTACGACGGGAACGAGGAGCCTGAGGTGCGGCGCGGCCTCGAGATGGCGGGCTTCGGCGTCGGTTTCACCCGACTCCAGATCGAGGCCCTTGGCTTCTTCGCATGCGAGGCCGACCTTGAAGACGAGCTGATCCGGGCCGCCGGCGTGGCGCTCGTCGAGCAGGTCGTCACCGCGAACGGAGAGCTGGGTCGGCTGCGCACCTTCCGTCGGCAACCGGCCTGGCGCGATCGAGCGCCCGAGGACCAACTCCGCCGGTTCATCGGCACACACAGCGGGCGCAAGGCCGAGATGGCCGTCGGACTCACCGAGGCGATCGAACTCGACCGGGTGCCCCGCCCGCTGGAGCGACTGCTTCGCTCGATCTGATCCTCCCGAACAAGAATCACATCCCTGTTAGCATCCGCCCGTGTTCCTTCGTTCCATCACGATCCGGGGCTTCAAGAGCTTCGCGGACAAGACGGTCTTGGAGTTCATCCCTGGCGTCTCCGTCATCGTGGGGCCCAACGGCTCCGGCAAGTCCAACCTGGTCGATGCGATCAGCTGGGTCCTGGGCGAACAGGGTGCCCGCGCCTTGCGTGGCGGCGCCATGGCCGATGTGATCTTCGCCGGCACCCCTTCTCGTCCGGCGCTCGGCATGGCCGAGGTCAAGCTCGTGATCGACAACGGCGAGGGCAAGATCCCCGTGCCGATGAGCGAGATCGAGGTGGCGCGCACGATCTTCCGGTCGGGGGAGTCGGAGTACCGCATCAACGGCCAGGTCGTACGCCTGCTCG
>DATDJD010000152.1:0-2808 GCA_036520695.1 Actinomycetota bacterium | reverse complement strand
CCCGACCACGATGGCGTTCCAGGTGCGGGGGACGACGGCCCCGATGCTCGCCATCATCGGGGCCGGGACCGAGGCACATCAAGCCACGGTCATGCCCATGCCACAAGACCTCATGATCGTGGGTCCCGGCCAGGGCGAGATTTCGATCCCCGAGGTCGCCGGTCTTCCGGGCGAGTCGGTTCGCATCGATCTGTCCAACATGGCGGGGACGTGGCTCGACACGTACGCCGTCGTCAGCCTGAACGGCGTCGCCGAACTCGTGGAGCGTGCAGGCGGGCTCGAGGTCACCCTGGGGGAGGCCTACCCCACGAAGGCCGGACCACTAGGCCCAGGTGCCGTGACGCTCACGGGGAAGCAGGTGAAGGCCTTCCTGGCGGGAAGCACCGATGACGCGGCGACACGCTGGGAGTTCGTGCTCACTGCGCTCCTGGAAGATCCGCCGGCCCTAGAGGAAGCCGACATCGCCGAGACCGACGACGCCCAGGCGGCGTCGGAGGTGTTCGCAGGTGCCCAGGGTGCCGACGTGACGCAGGTACCGACGGTGGTGGTGGCGGGCACGGTTCGGATCCCCAAGTACGACGAACTCGATCGCATCATGGCCGATTCGTTCGGTGCGACGACCCCCACGCCGGCCATCGTGCAGAACGGTAACGGGGAAGCAGGGGTCGGGGAGGCGGTGGGCGCGAAGCTGATCCCCGCCGGGTTCCGCATCACGCTGTCGCAGAACGCGCAGACGTTCGACCTGATCACGACCGATGTGTTCGCCAATGGGCTCGAGTTCGAAGAGGACGCCAAGCGTGCCCGCAAAGCGTTGGGGGTCGGGCGGGTGCGCGTGTCCCAGGTACCATCGGGTATCGGCGACGTGTTGATCGTCGTCGGGAAGGACTTCACGGTTGACGAAGGCGGGACTGGATAAGCAGACGGACGGCGGCCTCGCCCTGCCGTCCAGCCGCGACGTCGCGATCGCGGCGGCCCGCGCTGCCTCGGCCAAGCACGCTGAGGACGTCGTCGTCCTGGACGTCCACGGCATCATCGTGATCACGGATCTTTTCGTGATCTGCACCGCGACATCCCACCGCCAGATCCGCACGGTGATCGATGCCGTGGAGGCGGCTCTTCGCGACCTGGGGGTCAAGCCCGTCCGACGAGAGGGCGAACCCGAAGCCGGTTGGTGGCTCCTGGACTATGTCGACGTGGTGATCCACGTGTTCGGTCAAGAGGAGCGCACCTTCTACGACCTCGAACGGCTGTGGAGCGACGCGCCCCGGGTGGCGTGGGAGCAGGATCCCAGCGTGGTCAGCTCGCCAGCTGGAACACCTGGATCCGCTCGTTGATCGAGTCCGCCACGTAGAGCTTGCCGCTCGCGTCGATCGCCAACCCCGTCGGCTTGGAGAACTGTAGGTTCCCCGTGCCCGCCGACCCGAACGCACCCTGGAACACGCCTGAGGTGTTGAAGACCGCGATGCGGTTACGCCCTTGGTCGGCGACGTAGATCAAGCCGTTGCGTTGTGCGACGTCCATCGGTTGGCCCAGGTTGCCGGCTCCGTACTTCGCGATCAGCGTGCCGTTGGACGCGAACTTGTAGATGCGCGCCTCGGTCGGTGCCGCCGCCCAGACGTTGCCCTGCGCATCGGTCGTGACACCTGTGCAGCCCATGAGGATGTAGATCGAGCCGGCGGGTGCTCCGCAAGGGACGATCCATCGCACCGCGCCGGTGCTGGTCACTGACTTCAATCGGAGGTTCCCGCTGTCCGGGACGTAGGCGATCCCGTTCGGCGCCACCCACACGCCGCGCGCGTAGTAGTACTCGTTCTGGCCGGTGAGTCCCTCGGTCCCGAACGAACGCACGAATCCGCCGTTCGAGGAGTACACCTTGATGTCGCCCGTGCGCGTGTTGTTCAGCCACACGTTGCCGTTCGTCTGGTCGACGGCGATGCCGCGTGGGTAGCTCATCGCGTTCGGGTCGTTGTTGCCGCGGAAGCCCCACTTCTGGAGGAAGGCGCCGGTGCTCGAGAAGCGCTGGATGCGGTGGTTCCACGTGTCGCTGACGTAGACATCCCCCGTCGCGTTGCTCACCGCAACGTCTTCCGCTTGGTTGAGCCCGCCGTTGGGCGCTTGGATCGGCGGATCCGGGAACATGCGCAGGATCGTGCCGTTCGGGTTGAACACCACCACGCGCGTGCCGGTGTAGTCGGCGACGTACACGTTGCCGTCCTGCCCGATCGTCAGTTCCCGGGGACCCCAGGCAGCAGCGCCTTCGGGGGCGGGGGCGGTGAAGGTGTCCAAGCACTGACCCGAGCTGGCGTCGTACTTCTCGATCTGGCCCTGGCCGTTGTCGACGACGTACGCCCAGTCGTTCTCGACGTCGATCGCGATCCCACGGAGGTCGCCGCCGAGCCGGCAGGCGCCGTTGCCACCCGTACCGAACTTGCGGATCCACTCACCGTTCTCGTCCCAGACGCCGACCCTGCGATTGATCGAATCCACCATGAAGAGCTCGTCGTCATCGCCGATGGCGATCCCTCGGACCACGCCGATCTCGCCGTCTTGACTCGATGGGCCGGCGTTGAAGTCCTTGGTGAAGAGGTAGTTGTCGTTCTGGTCGAACACGATCAAGCGATGCTGGAAGGTGGGTGGGGTGTGCGAACTGATCACGTACAGCCGGCCCTGGGAGTTCACCGCGACCCGCGATGCGTAGTAGCCCCCGTACTGGGCGGCGTTGATCGTCTTGAGGTAGTTGCCGTTGGCGTCGTACTTCTCGATCTGCCTCGGTGTGAGGTCGGCCATGTAGATCGCGCCGTTGTTCGG
>DATDJD010000151.1:0-25214 GCA_036520695.1 Actinomycetota bacterium | reverse complement strand
GATGTCACGGGCGGCATCGGACTCGGGCTCGTGGTCGGCGGGGTGGTCAACCTCGCCGTCGGCGTGCCCGGTCCGACACCGGCCCTGGAGCCTTAGCCCATCTCGACGGGCGCACCCACCAACGAGCCGTACTCGGTCCACGAGCCGTCGTAGTTCTTCACGTTCTCGTAGCCCAACAGCTCCTGGAGCGCGAACCACGTGTGGCTCGACCGCTCACCGATCCGGCAGTAGGCGATGATCTCGCCATCACCGGTGATGCCCTCGTCCGCGTAGAGCTCACGGAGCTCGTCGGCGGTCTTGAACGTGCCGTCGTCGTTCGCGGCTTTGGCCCACGGGATGTTGGCAGCGCTCGCGATGTGGCCGGGCACCTGCGACTGCTCTTGCGGGAGGTGGTCGGGCGCCAGCTTCTCACCACGGAACTCCTCCGGCGAACGAACGTCGACGAATCCCGTGTCGCTTCCGACCTTGCCGATGACCTCGTCGCGGAGGGCGCGCAGCTCTGGCCGCTCGGCGCCTGTGATCGTGAACCCGGTGGCTTCATAGGAAGGCACATCCTGGGCCAACTCGCGGCTCTCGAGTTCCCACTTCTTGCGGCCGCCGTTCACGAGCTTGACGTCGTCGAAGCCTCGCAACTTCAGGAGCCAATACGCGTAGGCAGCGAACCAGTTGTTGTTGCCTCCGTAGAGCACGACGGTCGTCTCTGGGCCGACGCCCGCCTCGGAGAGCAACCGGGAGAATCCGGCCTGGTCCTGGAAGTCGCGGCCGACATCGGTGTGCAGGTCCGTGCTCCAGTTCCAACGCACCGCGCCCCGGATGTGTCCCTTGTCGTAGGCAGCGGTGTCTTCGTCGACCTCGACGATCCGGACACCCGCGTCATCCAGGTGTTCCTCGACCCAGTCCGTGGTGACCAACACTTCCGGCTTCGCGTACTCACCCATGATGCTCCTCCTTAGATCTTGCGCCCGGGACGGACCCGGGGAACGACGAACGGCCGCTGGTGCGGCCGTCGGGTCGAGCGAGATGTGGCTCTGGACTCCTGGTCCGGGACGGTGGAACTACGACCGCAGGGTGATGAGCGTCTCCCGGACGACGCAGCCGGCCGGACAGCACAGTAGCGATGGGATCATGGCCCCTACCACCCCGATGCACCGTGTCCTGATCATGTCGGAACGCACTCCTCGGCTGTGACTTGCAGGTGCAATAGGTATCGCACCCGGGGCGGCAGCGTCAAACGAACGAAGCCGGGCGGGTCAGAAGATGCCGAGCGCGGCCTTCGCCTCGTCAGACATCATCTCCGGTGTCCAGGGCGGGCGCAGGACGAACTCCGGCCGAACCTCGCCGACCCCCGGCACGCCGCGCAGGAACGAGCGCATCTGATCTTCGATCATCGGGCCGATGGGACACCCCATGGTGGTGAGTGAGTACTGGATATCGATGCCACCATCCGGCTGCACGTCGATCTCGTAGACCAGGCCCAGATCGACGATGTTCAGCCCCAGTTCAGGGTCGTAGACGTTCTTCAGCGCTTCGACGACGGCATCTCGGTCGGCCCCCCCGGTACCGGCGCCTTCCTGAGCCGTGGCCCCACTTTCGACCTCGGCGGTTGGATCCGACGGAGCGGCGTGTTCCTCTGTTGTGGAAACGATTTCTTCCTGCATGTGCGCGTCCTGCCTCGAGACGTCCTATCCTTACAGCGTACTTCGTACTTCCCTGAACGGAAGGAGCTGCCCGGCGATGCCTCCGATCCGCGCCCTCATCGTGGATGACCACCCGGTCACCCGCGAGGGTTTGAAGACCGCACTCGAACTCTCCGACAAGGTGGTACTCGTCGTGGGCGAGGCCTCCAGTGGCGAGGAAGCCGTCGAGCGCGCCCGCGAGCTGACCCCCGACGTCGTGTTCATGGATGTTCGCATGCCGGGCATGGATGGCATCGAGGCCACTCGCCGTATCCGGCAGGCTACGCCCTCGACCAAGGTTATCCTCATCACGATCGATGAATCGCGTGGCGCCATCTCTGAGGCCATCCAAGCGGGCGTGTCTGGCTACCTTCTGAAGGACGCCTCGCCCGACGCCCTCGTCGATGCTGCGAAGAACGCGGTCGAGGGCAACGCGGTGATCCACCCCCAATTGACGAAGACCTTCATCGAGGAGGTTCGACTCAGCGAGAGCGATTCGCCGAAGTCCACCCCGTTGTCCAAGCGCGAGCGCGAGATCCTGCAGAAGGTCGCCGACGGCTCGACGACGCGCCAGGTCGCCAGCGAACTGGGGATCTCACCGCACACCGTCAAGACGCACCTCGAGCGCATCTTCGAGAAGCTGAGCGCGAACGACCGCGCGCAGGCCGTCGCCATCGCGATCCGTACCGGGATCGTCCACTAACTCAACCGTCCCGTTCCCACGCCGATATGGCGGACATGCAGCTGAACGTCCTGCTCTGTGATTCCGCCGATGAACTCGCTCGTTTGCAGTACCACTTCCTGCGGGCGGGGGCCGATCTGGCTGTCGAAGTCACCACCGATCCATTCCGCGCAGTCGAGATGGCTGCTCGGATCCGACCCGACGTCGTGGTGTGCGAACCGGACACGGAAGACCCGGATCGCGGGCCGGGTCAAGGATTGCACGGCATCGAGTTGGTGAAACGGCTCCACGCATCCTCGCCCGATTCGAAGGTGCTCGTGTGGACGATGGGACGAGACCCGGGTCGTGTCGCCCAGGTACTGACCGCTGGTGCGGCGGGCTACCTCACGAAAGACGATTCACCGGATGAGCTGCTCGCTGCGATCCGGACCTCGGCCGAGGGTTCCGTCGCATTCTCAGCATCGGTGGCAGGACACCTCGGCAAAGAACTCGCGATCGCGCTCGCTCGAGCGGGCGAGCTCGAGGCCGAGCTGGCTCGACTCAAAGAAGACGTAGCGCAAGGGACGTCGGCCAAAGCAGATTTCCTCGCGAACATCTCCCACGAGCTGCGGACCCCGGTGACCGTGGCCAAGGGCATCGCCTACGTACTGCGCAACCCCGCCGTCCCCGAGCATGAGCGGAACGACTTCCTCGTGCAGCTCCAGACATCGCTGGACAAATTGATGGCGATAGTCGACGAGATCATCACGATCGCCGAACTCGAGCGTGGCACCTTCGAGTTGAACCTGACCCAAACCGACCTGGCCCCCCTCGTGCGACACGCCGTCGACGAAACCAAGCTGGCGTACCCCGCGATCCACATCGATGACAGCGTTGCGGACTCTCTCTTCGCGATCGCTGACGGGGCCCGCATCGGGGGGGTCGTTCGGGAGCTGCTCGACAACGCGTGCCGCTACTCCCCAGAAGGGCGCCCCGTGGAACTGACGGCCCGGGCCTTGGATGAAGGCGTCGTCATCACGATCACCGATCACGGGGAGGGCCTCGATCGAGCGGTGGCAGCCCAGTCCTTCGACGAGCCCTTCTCGACCGGAGAGGCCACCCTGAGGAAAGAGAAGTCTGGCGTGGGCGTCGGCCTGCACCTCGCACGTCAGATGGTGGTTGAGCACGGCGGGATCCTGTGGGCCGATCCACTTCCGGGCGGCGGCACCCGGGCCGCCTTCTGCATCCCCTCCCAGGTTGGCCAACGGCTGGCCTCGCCGCCGCTCGGCGCCGCCTGAGGGTGGACGCAGACCCTCCTTCCCCCGCACATGGCGCAAGGGCCGTGGCAGGGCTATCCTCATCCCGGGTCGCGGATGCGGAAGATATTTCTGGGAGCTGCTATCGCCCTCATGGGCGCAGGGTGTTCGGCACCCAGCGCCGTCGACGCCGCCATCGTGCTGCCTCCTCTCTCGATCGAACCTTCCGCTTCCCCATATACGCGGGTGACGGCGGGGCAGGTGCAGGCGATGGTTCCCGACGAGTGGCAGACCCAGCCGGCGACGGTCATGAGCGGATCGCGTGGCGGATTCGTCTCGTCACCCACACCCGCGAAGTGGATGCGCATGGACGGCTCGATCGAAGGCATGTCCGCCACATGGGTCGATGCCACCGTGGTCGGAGTGCCGTCGGACTTCTACTACCTGGCGGCCACGGGACCGCTGCTTTCTCACCTGACTCACTCCGACTCATGCGACCCCGAACGCCGTCTCGTCTACCTCAACAACCGGCCGACGTTCGACCTGGAGCGGCGCCATGGCGGGGACTACGTGGCCCAGGGCCAAGGCACGTGCAATACCCGAGGCATACCGACCCGCTGGGCCTACTTCGTCGCCGCACCCGGGTTCGGTCCCGTTCGCAAGATGGGCATCCCCGCCTCTGGGTTGTACGTCGTGGTGGCCGTCATGCCCGATTCCCGACACGCCGAAGCGAAGCTCGCTCGCTTGATCGAGCACACCAGCTTCGGTGGATCGTCGGTCCCGGAGTTCACGAAGATCGCCGATCGATACGGCAGCGTCTGACTTACCGTCGGCTCGCGCCGTTCAGCGAGGATCCCGATCGACGAACGGTGGGCGCACGACCTGTGCCTTCCCCCGTCGCCCACGGATGTCCACCTCCACGAGGTCACCCACGGTCACGAGATCCACGGGCCACAAGTAGGCGAGCGCCACGCCTGTGCCCAGCAGTGGTGAGAAGGTGCCCGACGTCACCTCCCCCACCAGTTGATCGCCCACGAATACCGGGTAGTGAGCTCGCGGGATGTGGCGACGCTCCTGCATACGCAATCCGAGGAGGCGGCTGGGGAGACCTTCCTCCCGCTGCCGAACCAGCGACTCCCGGCCGCGGAACGCTCCTTTGTCGAAGCTGACCGCCCATGACAGACCTGCCTCCAACGCCGTGACGGACTCGAACAGGTCCTGGCCGTACAAGGGGTAGCCCATCTCCAGGCGGAGCACATCGCGCGCCGCGAGGCCACACGGCATGCCGCCGAACGGCTCCATCGCTTCCATCAGCGCGGACCACAGTTCCTGCGCGATGTCCTGGTAGGTGAACAGCTCGAATCCGACCTCGCCCGTGTACCCCGAGCGGGTGACGATGACGGGTCGGCGCTTGTACTCGGCTTCCGCGCACTGCATGAAGGCCAGGTCACTCGAGGCTGGGAACAGTCGCTCCATGACATGGACCGCCTGTGGCCCCTGCACGGCCAGGAAGCACCAGTCCTGGTGGTACATCAGGTGGAGGCGACCCCTCGCCGGTGTCTCCTCCAGTATCTGCAGGACCCGTTGGGCGTTCGCAGCGTTCGGCACGACGAAGTACCGATCCTGGTCCAGGCGGTAGACGATGAGGTCCTCGATCACCCCTCCGCCTTCGTTCAGCACGAGGTTGTACAGGGCCTCCCCGACCGACGCCTTCTCGAGATCGTTGGTGACGACCGATTGCAGCATCTCCAGGGCACCGGCACCGGTGACTTCGACCTTGCCCAGGTGCGTCAGATCGAACAGGCCCACTCGTTCGCGGACCGCGCGGTGTTCCGCCAGGGCACCCTCGTATTCGATCGGCATACGCCACCCGGCGAACGGCGCCATCTTCGCTCCGAGCGCCTCGTGCTCGGCTTCGAGCGGGGTGTGCTTCAGTTCTTGATCTTCGGTCGATCCGTCCATCAGCCGCATCGTACGCACTTCAGATCGAAGTCCATCGCTGCCGGCCCGCGGACCTCGCAGGTGCATCGAGGGGACCCGAGTAGACTGGCTCACCGGATGGCTGATGCGTACGACGTCGTCGTGATCGGAGCCGGGACAGGTGGGTATTCCACTGCCCTGCGCTCCGCGCAACTCGGCCAGCGTGTCGCCTTGATCGAACGGGACGATCGCCTCGGGGGGACGTGCTTGCTCCGCGGCTGCATCCCCGCGAAAGCGCTGTTGCAGTCCGCAGCAGTGCTCGACACGGTCGATCGGGCCGGTGAGTGGGGGATCGATGCCTCCGGCACACCCGATTGGTCACAGATCGTCGCCTTCGAGGATCGGATCGTCGACAAACTCGTGAAGGGGGTCACGGGCCTGGTCAAGGCCCGGGGGATCGACGTGATCCAGGGCACCGCGACCCTGGTGGCGGGACCGGCGGTGGTGGTCGAGTCGCATGGTTCCACCCAGCGGGTCGACGCGGCGAACGTGGTTATCGCGACGGGCTCGGCGCCCAAGCTCCTGCCAGGTGTCGAGGTCAGCGACCATGTCATCACCAGTGACCAGGCCCTGTGGTACGACCGGATCCCATCGTCTGCCGTCGTGATCGGGGCGGGCGCGGTCGGATTGGAATTCGCATCGATGTACCGATCCTTCGGGGCCGACGTCACGCTCGTCGAGGCCCTCCCGGCGCTCGCACCCCTCGAGGACGACGAGGTCTCGAAGGAGATCGCGCGCGCCTATCGCAAACGAGGGATCACCACCGCCAGCGGCGCATCGGTGGACACGATCGCGGACACGGGATCCGGGGTCGAGGTCACGTTCCGGACGGACGGCGACACCACCAGCGTGGCGGCCGACATCTGCCTCGTCGCCATCGGTCGCGGCCCGGTCACCAGCGGACTGGGCCTGGACACGGCGGGTGTATCGATCCATGAGAAGGGGTTCGTCGACGTGGACGAGCGGCTTGGGACGAACGTCCCAGGCGTCTGGGCAGTCGGCGATGTCGCCGCCACGCCGTTGCAGCTCGCCCACGTTTCCTTCGATGAGGGCTACGCCGTCGCCGAACGGATCGCCGGGCTCGAGGTTGCCCAGATCGACTACGTCAACATCCCCCGGGTGACGTACTGCACACCCGAGATCGCCAGCGTCGGCCTCACCGAGGCCCAGGCCCGTGAACGGGGCGTGGACGTCGTCACCGAGAGGCTCGACCTCCGCGGTATCGGCAAGGCCAACATCCTCGGCGAAGGCGGCTTCGTGAAGATCGTCGCCGAGACGGACCCATCCGGCACCCCCGGCACGGTCGTCGGCGTCCACATGATCGGACCTCATGTCACCGATCTGATCGCCGAAGGCATGCTGATCACCAACTGGGAAGCCACCGTCGACGAGGTGGCGGCCATGCATCACCCACATCCATCGTTGTCCGAAGGGCTCGGCGAGGCCATGCTCGCGCTCGCCGGCAAGCCGCTGCATTCCGCGTAAGGAGCCTGAACCTGTGTCGACCGAGGTCGAACCCGAGAAGACGCGTCAGGGCCGCCCGCTGCCCGACGACCGGCTCAAGGAGATGCTCTCCCTCCTCAAGCTGTGCCGGTACTTCGACGAGCGGATGGAGGCCTTGTACCGCCAGGGCCGACTGCCGGGAGCCATCTACTCCGGGCGTGGTCAAGAGGGCACACACGTCGGGGTCGCCTTCGCACTCGAACGTACGGACTCGTTGTTCCCGACACACCGTGACTTGTCCGCGCAATTCACCAAGGGCCTTGACCTCAACCGGGTCATGGCCCAGTTCTGGGGCCGCATCGATGGGTACCTGCGTGGGCGCGACGGGAACAGTCATATCGGGGACTGGGACGGAAGCCGCACCTTCGCGGTGATCTCCCACCTCCCGATCGCCTACCCGGTGGCGTGTGGCGCCGCGACCGCCTACAAGCGGGCCGGCGACCGTCGGGTCGCGATGGCGATCTGCGGCGACGGCTCCACGTCGAATGGCCGATGGCACGAAGCGTTGAACTGGTCGGCGGTGCATCAACTGCCCGTCGTGTGGGTCGTCAACAACAATCAGTTCGCCTACTCCACCCCGAACCCGCTTGAATTCCATGTGCCGACCATCGCCGAGCGCGCCCAGGCCTACGGTATGCCAGGCGTCCGCGTCGATGGCGGCGATGTCTTGGAGGTGTTCGAGGCGGCCGAGGAAGCGGTCGAACGAGCTCGCGGCGGCGGCGGGCCCACCCTGATCGAATCGGTCTCGCTGCGCTGGCGGGGCCACGCCGGCCATGACCCCGCCAAGTACATGCCCAACGAGATGCTCGAGCACTACATGGCCGAGAAAGATCCGGTGCGCAACTTCGAGGAATGGATGCTCAGCGAAGGCGTTGTCACGAAGGATGACATCGAGACGATCGCCCGGGGCATCGAGGAAGCGTTCGATGCCGGGTACGAGTTCGCCCAAGCGTCGCCGTTCCCCGAAGCCGGCGACGTCACCAAGGGCCTGTGGGCGGAAGACGGTTACTGGGACGCTGAACCTGGGCGTGGCGGCGGAACGGAGGCCGGGTGATGTCCCCTAAGACTGCCCAGGTAGAAGCTGGGGCGGCAGGACACGGAGCGGAACCGCGCGGGAAGCGCGGTGAAGATGGGCAGGCCACGTATCTGATCGCCATCGCCGAAGCGCTCTGGGAAGAGATGGAACGCGACGAGCGAGTGTTCATGCTGGGCGAGGACATCGGCGCGTACGGAGGTGCCTTCAAGGTCACCGAGGGGTTCGTGGAACACTTCGGCACCGACCGGGTGATGGACACGCCCATCGCTGAGGAGACGATCGTCGGGGTGGCGGTGGGCGCCGCCATGGAAGGGCTTCGGCCCGTGGCGGAGTTCCAGTACGCGGACTTCATGACGAGCGGGTTCGATGAGATCACGACCACCCTCGCTCGGTATCACTACCGCACGGGTGTCCGGCTCCCCGTCGTGCTTCGTGCTCCCAGCGGTGGCGGCGTTCGGGCGTCCAACTTCCACTCCACGAACCCGGAGCCCTGGTTCGCCCACACCCCCGGGCTCAAGGTGGTGTGTCCGTCGTTCCCCAGCGACGCGAAGGGGCTGCTGAAGTCGGCGATCCGCGACGACAACCCGGTGGTCTACCTGGAGCACAAATGGATCTATCGCCGTATCAAGGAGCAGGTTCCAGAGGATCCGGATTTCCTGATCCCACTCGGTCAGGCCGATGTGAAGCGCCTCGGCACAGACGTCAGCGTCATCACGTACGGGGCCATGGTGCACAAGGCGTTGGAGGCGGCCGCGAACCTTGAGGCGCAGGGGATCTCGACCGAGGTCGTCGACCTTCGTTCCATCGTGCCCATGGATGAAACGACCGTGCTGGAGAGCATCGCCAAGACCTCGCGAGCACTCGTGCTCTACGAGTCGCAGCGCTTCCTCGGGGTGGGTGCCGAGGTCGCGGCCATGATCGCCGAGAAGGCGTTCGAGCACCTCGATGCCCCGGTCGAGCGGCTCGCTCCCCCGAACACGCCGGTCCCCTTCTCTCCCCCCTTGGAAGACGCGTACCTACCTCAGATCGCCGACATCGAAGCCGCGATCCAGCGACTCTCGGCGTGGTGACTCGGACCAACCCCTCGGACCAACCCCAGGAGGCTCAACCCGTGACCTCGATCCAGATGCCCCAGCTCGGCGAGACGATCATCGAAGGCACGATCCTGAAGTGGCTCAAGCACGAGGGCGACACCGTCGAGCGCGACGAGGCGCTGTTCGAGATCTCCACGGACAAGGTCGACACCGAGGTCCCCTCGCCAGTCGCGGGCACGGTGACCAAGATCTTGGTGCAGGAAGGCCAGACGGTGGCCGTCGGGACCGAACTCGCCGAGATCGACTCAGGCGACGGCACGTCCACCTCCACGAACGAAGAAGACGCGCCGGCCGCCGCGGCGCCTGGATCGGCGCCGAGCCAGCCGACGACACCGAGCCGCCCCGATGAAATGACGACGGATGCCCCGCGAGCCGAGTCGCCCCCGGACCGCGGGCCGCGTTCTCAGGTGCTTTCGCCTTTGGTGCGCAAGTTGGCGACCGAGCACGGACTCGACCTGAACACCATCACTGGGACAGGCACAGGTGGCCGTATCACGAAGCACGACGTGCAGTCCGCCATCTCCGCGGGTCCCCGCGTCGCGTCTGACACGACGCTCGTCCCCACTCCGACGGCACCGACACCTCGCTCGTCGCAACCTGTACCGGCGGTGAAGGCCGGCACCGGAGAAGACGTCGTGCCCCTCACCCACATCCGCAAGGCGATCGGCGACCATATGGTGGCGTCGCTCGCGACCTCAGCGCGGGCATGGACCATGGTCGAGGTCAACGTCGACCATCTCGTCAAGCTCAGGGAAAAGGCGAAGGGCGCTTTCGAGGAACGCCACGGCGTCAAGCTCACCTATCTTCCGATGGTGACCCGAGCGACGACGGACGCGTTGCTCGCGTTCCCGATGGTCAACGCCGAGCTTCGGGGCGAAGAGCTCATCGTGCGGAAGTACGTGAACATGGGCATCGCCGTCAGCTACGACCAAGGCCTCATCGTGCCGGTGATCCGAGGGGTGGATGCGATGAACGTGCCGGGCATCGCACGAGCGATCGCCGACCTCGCGGCCCGGGCACGGTCGCATCAGTTGAAGCCCGATGACGTCAGCGGAGCGACCTTCACGATCACGAACCCTGGACCGTACGGTTCGCTGCTGAGCGTCCCGATCATCAGCCAGCCGAATGCGGGGATCCTCTCCTTGGACACGATCCAGAAGCGACCAGTCGTGGTGGACGATGCGATCGCGATCCGCTCGATGGTCTACATCTCGATGAGCTGGGATCACCGCGTGATCGATGGAGAGGTCGCGACCCGCTTCCTGTCCCGGGTCAAGCAGAACCTGGAGAGCTGGGATTTCGCTGAAGATCTCGGGGTCTAGGGGGCGACGGGTGGCGGCGCAGATCCCCCGATCCGCCTGGTTGATCGAACCACATCAACCGGTCCCCTACGGCATCGCCAACGATGCGATGCACCACCTGGCCGAGCGTCGCGTTGCCGACGACGTCCCGGACACCGTGATCCTGTTGGAACACCCGCCGGTGTTCACCGCTGGGCGACGTGCCAAGCCCGAGCACCTGGTGTGGACCGAGGGCGAGGCCGCCGCCCACGGGGCTGAGGTCCACCACATCGACCGTGGCGGCTCGTTCACGTTCCACGGGCCTGGGCAGCTGGTCGGCTACCCGATCCTGGACCTGGGACCACGTCCGGACGCAGGTCGCTACCTGCGACAACTCGAGGATGTGGTCATCCGAACGGGAGCCGACGTGGGGGTCGAGCTGCATCGTCGGGACGACGTCCAGACCGGTGTCTTCCACGGGGACGACAAGGTGTGCGCGATCGGCGTTCGGCTCATGCGAACCCGCGTCACATTGCATGGGTTCGCGATCAACTGTGACACCGACCTCTCCTGGTTCGGCGGGATCGTCGCGTGCGGATTGCAGAGCAACGGGGTGGTGTCGCTCACGGCCCTGGCGGGCCGGCGGATCGGTGTCGACGAGGTTCGCCCGCTCGTCGTCGCCCACCTGCAGGAAGTGTTCGACGTGCGATTCGGAGCCACGCCTGAGGAGGAGACCCGATCGTTCTCGGCGCCGCTTTCAGCGTGAGACCGACCGATCAGAACAAGCGCGAGGCCAACTTCGGCCGATACTCAGCTGCCACCGGATCGTCGATGCCGAGCGCGGTGAACACATCGACCATCGCTTCACGTGTCGCGGCCGGGTCGGTCTCGAAGGCGGCCAGCATCGCGTCGAGTGCCCCACGGACCTCGCCCTGCGCCGCCAACGACTTCGCCTGATCGAGCGGTGTCGCCGGGGCGAGATCCGCCCAGCCGGCAACTCGGATCTGGGCCAGGATGTGGTCCGCATCGGCGTCGGGGAGGAGCGGCTCCACCAGCACGCGTGCCTCCTCCGCGTCTCCCCTGCCCATCAGGATGCGGGCGAGGCCCACCGAGGCGTCACGATTGCCGGGTTCGCTGGCGAGCGCCTCTCGGTAGCCGGCTTCTGCCGCGTCCAGGTCACCGACCGCCTCTCGGTCGGATGCGACCTCGGCCTCAACCTCGGCGGGTGAAGGAAGCAGTTCGTCGACGAACCGATTCACCTCTTCCTCGGGATAGGCACCGATGAACATGTTCACGGGTTCACCGTCACGGAACGCAACGACGGTGGGGATCCCTTGGCTGCGGACCGCCTGCAGCAACGCGTTGCCGACCGAGTTGGCATCGACGTCGAGCTTGGCCAGCAAGAATGCACCGTCACGTTCGCCGGCGACCTTCTCCAACGTAGGCCCGAGCGTCCGACACGGAGCACACCAGGAGGCCCAGAGATCCACGACGACCGGGCGTTCCTTGGATCCCTCGATCACCACCTGCTCGAACGTCGCATCGGTGACGTCCACAACGGCGGTCGCGGCCAGCGGGGAGGAGACCGCTGACGAGCTGGGAGGGTCGAGGTGCATACGACAAGATTCTCATACGGAGGAGGGAGCGGGGGGCGCAGCGCCATAGCGGCGCAACCGCAGTGCGTTGACCACGACGGTGACGCTGGACAACGCCATGGCGGCGGCTGCCCACATCGGGTTGAGCAGGCCGAAGACCGCCAGCGGGATCATGACCACGTTGTACGCGAATGCCCAGAACAGGTTCTGCGTGATGATCCGATACGTGCGGCGGGCCAGGTCCAGCGCGTCGGGGACCGACGACAACGTGCCACCCAGCAGATCCACATCGGCAGCGGCCAGGGCCACGTCGGTGCCCGTCCCCATCGCGACGCCGACGTCGGCCGCCGCCAATGCCGGCGCATCGTTGAGCCCATCTCCCGCGAAGACGACGTGATGGCCTTGCGATCGCACACGCTCCACCGCCTGCACCTTCCCGTCGGGGAGCACCTCTGCCAGCACCTCATCGATGCCGACGCGGGCGGCGATGACCTCGGCCGTCGCCCGACGATCGCCCGTCACCATGAGGACCTCCAGACCCATCGATCGCATCCGGGCGACGGCGTCGGACGCGTCGGCCTTCACTCGATCGCTCACCCCGATCATGCCCACCGGTGAACCGTCGAGCCACACGGCGACCACGGTGACACCGTCCCCAGACAGCCGGTCGGCGATCCCAGCCAGGTCGGAGGGCAGCTCGACAGGACGCCCCACCCTGACCTCGTGATCGGCCACCCGGGCACGAGCACCTGCGCCCGGCATCGCGAGGAACCCCGAGGCGTCAGGGATCACGAGTCCGCCCGCACCATCCACGATGGCTCTGGCGATGGGGTGTTCCGAGCCGACCTCGACGGCAGCAGCCATGGCGAGGATGTCGTCGGATCCCATGCCGGACCCGAAGGGAACGACCTCGGCGAGGGACATCCTGCCCTGGGTGATCGTGCCCGTCTTGTCGAGCAGGATCACGTCCACATCTTTGGCGTGCTCGAAGACCTCGCCACCTTTGAACAACACGCCCAGTTCAGCCGCGCGCCCTGTCCCCGCCATGATCGCGACGGGCGTCGCCAGGCCGAGGGCACACGGACACGCGATGATCAGGACGGCGATCGAGTCGAGTACCGCGTCGGCGGTGCTGACGGAGGTGAGCAGGACCCAGCCGAGGAAGGTACCCACAGCGATCACCATCACGATCGGCACGAACACCGACGAGATCCGGTCTGCCAACCGCTGCACCGGGGCCTTCGATCCCTGCGCGTGCTCGAGCAGCCGGACGATGCCGGCGAGTTTGGTCGCATCCCCTACCGTCGTCACGAACACGACGAGCCGGCCATGGCCATTGATGGAGGCGCCTACGACCTCATCGCCAGGACCCACGTCGAGTGGCACCGACTCTCCCGTCAACAAGGACAGGTCGATCCAGGACTGACCTTCCTTCACCACGCCGTCAGCAGGTACCTTCTCGCCCGGTCGAACGACGACGACCTGCCCGGGACGGAGCTCGTCGATCGGGATCGTGCGCTCTTTGCCATCGACCAGGACCGTGGCATCCTTCGCGCCCCGCTCCATCAGGATCCGCGAGGCGTCACCGGCGGCGACCCGAGCACGTGCCTCGAGCACCTTGCCCACCAGGATCAGCGTGATGATGACGGCCGCCGTGTCGAAGTAGTGCTCCTGGGACCCGGACAGCACCGAGTAGGCGCTGAAGACGTAGGCGGCACCAGCGCCCAGCGAGATGAGCGTGTCCATCGTGGTGGATCCATGTCGTGCCGCACGTCCGGCCGATACGAAGAAGGGCCACCCCGCGTAGACCACGACCGGCGTCGTGAGTATCCACACCAGCTCGCCGCCCCGCGGCACCTCTGGTGCCAAGAACGTCAGGGCCAGGACAGGGAGGGTGAACACGACCGCCACCGCCAAGCGTCGGGCGTAGCTGCGCGCTTCCGCCTGAGGATCGCGGACCGCCTCGTGCCGCTTCGCGCGGTAGCCCACGTGCAGGACCGCCGAGAGTAGCGGGTCCACCTCGCCTTCACCGCCACGCACCGTCGCGGTCCTGGTTGCCAGATTCACCGTCGCGTCGTCAACCCCGTCCACCGAACGGAGCGCCTTCTCGATCTTGGTGACACACGACGCACACGTCATGCCCTCGATGTCGAGGACGACTTCGCGGTCGTGTACCTGCGCGCCCATCGAGCGCTCACTTACCCGCGAACCGTGCGACCGCGACCATGAGCTCCTCGATCTTGGCGTCGGCCGAACCTGTCTGGATGCTCTCCTTGACGCAGTGACGTGCATGGTCGTCGAGCAGCCCCATGCCGACCGCGCGAAGCGCCGCCGAGGCGGAGTTGACCTGCGTGAGGATGTCGATGCAGTACTGGTCCTCGTCGACCATGCGCTGCAACCCACGGACCTGTCCTTCGATGCGTCGGAGCCGATCGAGCAGATCCTTCTTGTTCATGGCGTAGCCGTACACGAGAGCCTCCTTGGGCCGGATGAAGTCCGATCGTTCACATCTGCCGGTCGGCGTCGTCCATCGAGAGGAACCGCTCAGGGTCGAGGCGGAACGCCTCCATGCATCCGACGGAGCAGAAGTAGTACGCCTGCCCCGCGTGTTCCCACGCTGCCGAAGCGGTTCCTGGTTGCACTTCCATGCCGCAGACGAGATCCTTCATGATCTCAGCCTATACCCTAGGGGGGTATAGTGCCCACCCTGCTGCTGGCACGCCGCCCTAGGCCGGGCTCGGGTATACACTCGCCGAACGGTGCCGGCATCAACCGCCTTTCCGGGAACGCCAGGAGGGACGCACACCACGTGTCCGCGGGCGTAGCGACCACGGCGCACGGTGCGCTCGGACTGTCGACCGAGGATCTCCTCGCCATGTACCGCACCGTCGTCACCGCACGTCTCCTCGACGAAGCCGCGCTCCGCCAGAATCGCATGGGCCGAGCCCCGTTCGTGGTGCCCGCTGAAGGTCACGAGGCATGCCAGGTCGGCACGGCGTGGGCGATGCGCCGTGGCATCGATGTCTGGCTCCCCTACTACCGGGATGGCGCCCTCGTCCTGGCGGCCGGCATGACGCCCTACGAGGTGTTCCTGGGCATCTTCGCAAAGGCGGACGATCCTTCCTCGGGGGGCCGCCAGATGCCGGCGCATTGGGGCCACAAGGAGCTCCAGATCATCAGCGGCTCCTCCCCCATCGCGACCCAGGTGCCGCACGCGGCCGGCATCGCCTACGCGATCAAGTACCGACACGAGGATGCCGTGGTCGGGTGCTGGTTCGGCGAAGGGGCCACCAGCGAGGGCGACTGGCACGAAGGCCTCAACTTCGCCGGTATCCACCGGCTCCCGGTGATCTTCGTGTGCGAGAACAACCGGTACGCGATCAGCGTGCCCCAATCCATGCAGATGGCGATCGAGGACGTCGCCGACCGCGCCCAGGGATACGGGTTCCCCGGTGTGGTGGTCGACGGCAACGACGTACTCGCCTGCTACTCGGCGATGAAGCAGGCCCATGAGCGCGCGCGGGCAGGCGAAGGGCCCACGTTGATCGAGTGCAAGACCTATCGATTCCTGGGCCACACATCCGACGACGATGACAAGACCTATCGCCCGCGCGACGAGGTGGAACGGGCCCGCCACCACGACCCCGTCCACGTGTTCGGTGAATACCTGCGCGTACACGACATCGTGGACGACGCCACGGCAGAAGAGCTCCGGGCCGAGGTCAAAGCCGAGATCGACCACGCGCTAGCGACGGCCTGGGAAGCAGCCGACCCGTTGCCCGAGTCCGCGCTTCGCCATGTCTTCTACGAGTCGGACGAGGGGCCGTGAGCGCCTCGACCAGCGGGGTGGTGGACGGCGAACCACGCGAGACGAACGTCGTGACGGCGATCCGCGACGCACTCCACGACGAGATGGCCGCCGACGACCGAGTGATCCTGCTCGGTGAGGACGTCGCCAACCGTGGTGGTGTGTTCCGGATCAGCGCCGGCTGGATGGATGAATTCGGTCCCGAGCGAGTGATCGACACACCACTGGCCGAAGCGGGCATCGTGGGCGTGGCGATCGGCATGGCCTTACGAGGACTCCTCCCCGTCGCTGAGATCCAGTTCGCCGATTTCATCCATCCGGCGTTCGACCAGATCGTGTCCGAAGCCGCCCGCATGCGCTACCGCTCCAACGGTGCTTTCGGGTGCCCCATGGTGATCCGCGCACCGTGTGGCGGTGGGATCCACGGCGCCCTCTATCACTCCCAATCGATCGAGGCCTTCTACGCGCACGTGCCGGGGCTGAAAGTGGTGATGCCTTCGACCCCCGCCGACGCAGCGGGCCTGCTGCGGAGCGCGTTGCGCGACCCGGACCCCGTCCTGTTCCTCGAGCACAAGAAGACCTATCGGGCGGTGAAGGGTCCCGTCCCCGACGGCCCGTTTCTCGTCCCGCTCGGGTCGGCAGATGTGAAGCGTGCCGGGACCGACCTCACATGCATCAGCTACGGCTACGCGTTGCACACCTGCGTGGAAGCTGCATCTCGGCTGTTCGACGATGAAGGTGTGTCCGTCGAGGTGGTCGATGTCCGCAGCCTTGCGCCGCTGGACACCGACACCATGTTCACGTCGGTCCGGTCGACATCGCGCGTCATGGTGGTGTACGAGGACAACCGGACGTACGGCGCGGGAGCCGAGATCGCGTCGACGATCGCCGAAACGTTGATGTTCGACCTCGATGCGCCGATCGTGCGGATCGGCGGGCCGGATATCCCGGCGATGCCCTTCGCGGCCCCCTTGGAGCACTTCTTCATGGAGCCCGAGCCCGACCAGGTCTACCGACGCATGAGAGATCTCGCCGCGTTCTGAGCAACCCCAGGTCACAGGCCTGATGAAGGCGGTTCAGCGACCCTGCATATGGGTCGATACAAGCCCTGAACGTGAGTGCTCCCACGAAACCTCCGACCGCCCGAAGGGGACGGCCGCCGGCGTGGCGCGACCTGATGGTCGTCGCCATCGCCCTGGTCGCCCTGTTGATCGGCGCGTTCACGGGGCTGGTCGCCCAGGTCCACTCGTGGATGGACGACCTCAGTGCGGGCACCACCGATGCCATCTTCGGTGTCTTGCTCGTGGGTGGCCTCGCCGCAACGGTCATCGCCTGGTTCCGACGCCAGGAGTCGCGGCGAGAAGCGTCCCTGCGCAGCGAGACCGACGCCCGGTTCCAAGCCATGGTGGAGCAGGTGCCGGCGGTCGCCTACACGTGGGACACCACGCTACCCACCGGGCAGGCGCCGGCGATCTACATCAGCCCGCAACTGGAATCGATGCTGGGATACACACCCGAGGAATGGAGTGAACACCCCGAACGCTGGCTCGAGGTGATGCACCCCGACGATCGCGAACGAGTACGGCTGGCATCGGACGAAGCGGACCGCACCGGAACCCCGTTCCACGCAGAGTACCGAGCGTTCGCCAAGGACGGTCGCATGATCTGGATCCGCGACGACTCCGTTCCGGTCGCCAGGGACGAACGCGGCAACGCCCTCAGGGCACAGGGCGTGATGTATGACATCACCCGGCAGAAGGAAGCGGAGGAACGGCTTCAGGAAGCCGAGAACCGCTACCGCACCATCGTCGAACGAGTGCCTGCCGTGGCCTACGTGTGGGATGCAGGCCAGGCATCGGGCTCGGCTCCTGCGAGCTACATCAGCCCGCAGATCGAACACCTCCTGGGCTTCCCACCGCAGGCGTGGCTCGACGACCCCACTCGGTGGGAGAGCCAACTGCACCCCGACGATGTGGCCCGCGTGCTCGACCGGTGGAACGAAGCGGTGGACTCGGCGAGCACCTTCGTGTCGGAGTACCGGATCCGGTCGGCGTCGGGCACCCAGGTCTGGGTTCGAGACGAGGCCGTACCCGTGGCGGACGGCGCGAGTGGCCACCCGATCTACCAAGGGGTGATGTACGACATCACCGACCAACGCGCGGCCCAGGATCAGCTCGCAGCAGCGGAGGAACGATACCGGTCGCTGGTGGAGAACCTCCCCGTCGTCACCTACGTCTGCGACGTCGATGACGGCGAGCACCTGCAGTACGTCGCCCCGGGAGTCGAGGCGCTCACGGGCTACACCACGCAGGAATGGCTGACGGTCCCGGGGCTCTGGGGGTCCATGGTCCACCCAGATGATCGTGCCCGGGTCGTGGCGCGCTCTCGAGAGACGGATCGCACGCACGACGCCTTCGACGTCGAGTACAGACTGGTGCGGAAGGACGGCCGCACCGTCTGGGTCCATGACCACGCGGTCGCGGTTCAGCACGAGAACGGCACCATGGTGTGGCAAGGCGTGATGCAAGACACGACGGCCCGACGAGACGCCGAGCAGGCGCTGGGCCAGGTCGAGGAACGGTTCCGTCGTCTGGTCGAACAGATCCCCGCGATCACGTACGTCGAGGACCCTGTGAGCGGCAAGAACCTGTACATCAGCCCGCAGATCGAGCAGGTCCTGGGCTACACACCGGACGAAGGCATCGCCGACCCGAGGCTCTGGGAGGAACACCTACACCCCGACGACCGCGAGTGGGTGGTCGCCGCGAACGACGCCGCCTCTGACGACCCGTGGAGCGTCGACTACCGGGCGTTCGCTCGTGACGGTCGGCTCGTGTGGCTCCACAACGAAGCCGTGCTCATCCGTGATGAGGGGGGGCGACCGCTGTTCTGGCAAGGCGTGGTGTTCGACATCACCGAGCGCAAGGAGGCGGAGGAGCGGCTACGTACAGCCGAGGAACGCTATCGCTCTTTGGTGGAGCAACTCCCTGCGGTCGTGTACGTGGACGCGGTCGATGACATCGCCACCGCCGAGTACATCAGCCCTCAATACGAACGACTCACCGGCTACAGCCCTCAGCAACGACTCGACGATCCGGAACTGTGGGTTCACATGCTGCACCCCGATGACCGTGAAGCAACCTTGCGCGAATCGGACCGTACCAACCGCACGGGCGAACCGTTCGACGTGGAATACCGGATCGTTCGTGCGGATGGCGAGACACGCTGGGTGCGAGATCAAGCCTTCCTGATCAGGGCCGACGACGGCATCGGGGCCTGGCAAGGAGTGCTCACCGACATCACCGACCGCAAGCTTGCCGAGGAGGCGTTGGCTCGTCGCGATCGGATCTTGGAGGCGGCCGGCTACGCCGCGGAACGCCTCCTGCGCGCGCCGACGTGGCGGGAATGCATCGACGATGTTCTCCGCGCATTGGGCGAAGGTGGCACCGCTTCCCGCGCCACCTTGTTCGAGAACATCGAGGTGAACGGGGAAGCCTGCGTGGCGCTGCGTCATGCCTGGCTCGCAGCCGATGCCCCGGACCAACTCGATCGGCCACCGTCCGACCCGTACCCGTACGGCGACGACTTCGACCGCTGGCGACAGGTCCTCGGGGACGGTGGCGCGATCCATAGCGCCGCGTCCTCGCTGCCCGCGAGGGAACGGAGCACGATCGAGGCCGCCGGCATCAAGTCGTTGATCGCGGTCCCCGTCCATGTGGAGGGGACATGGTGGGGATACATCGGGTTCGATCAATGCGATCGCGATCGCGAATGGCAACCTGCCGAGATCGACGCGATCCGTGTCGCTGCGAACACGCTCGGCGCGGCGATCGAACGGGAGCGAGCCGCTGCGCGCCTCGGTGAAACCGAGGCCCGCTACCAGACACTCATCGAACAGATCCCCGCGATCACCTACATCGAGGACTCGCACGAAGGGGTGGCCGTCTACACGAGCCCGCAGATGATCACCTTGCTGGGTTACGGTCCGGACGAATGGGGTCGGCACGAACAGTGGAGGGCCGCGATCCACCCCGACGACCGCGCCCGTGTGATCGCTGAGGACGAACGAACCGATGCCACCGGCGATCCCTTCCGCATGGAGTACCGGCTCCTCGCCAAGGACGGCAGCATCGTGTGGGTCCGCGACGAGGCCGTCCTGCTGAAGGACGGCACCGGTGAACACCGCTTCTGGCAAGGGGTCCGCTTCGACATCTCGGCCGAGAAGGCTGTCGAAGAGCAACTACGAGACGCCGAGGAGCGATACCGAGGTTTGATCGAGACGATCCCTGCGGTGACCTATATCGATTCGGTCGATGCCTTGTCCGACCCGATCTACACCAGCCCCCAGGTGGAGGACGTGTTCGGCTATACCGCGGAAGAGTGGACCGGCGATGCCAGCCTCTGGGACCGCGGTCTGCACCCCGACGATCGAGACGAGGTGATCGCCAAGGTCGAGCGTCTGAACAGGGATGGGGTGGCCTACCACGCCGAGTATCGGTTCGTGCGGCCGGACCGCAGGATCGTGTGGGTCTCCGACCACGCCGTCATCCTTCGCGACGACCAGGGCAACCCGCGCTTCTCTCAGGGCGTGTTCTTCGACATCACGGCTCGGAAGGAAGCCGAGGAGCAGCTGCGCGAGGCTGAGGAGCGCTACCGCGCGATCGTCGAGCACGTGCCCGCCGCGATCTACCTCGATGAAGCCGACCGCTCGATGCGCACGATCTACATCAGCCCGCAGATCGAAGAGATCACTGGTGTCTCCTCGGAGGAATGGATCGCCGATCCCGAACTCTGGCTCAAGCTCGTACCCCAGGAGGATCGCGAGGCGCTCGAGCGTGGCTACCTCGAGTCGATCGGTCAGGACCTGCCGTGGAAGTCCGAGTACCGCATGCAGACCCGGGACGGTCGTACGATCTGGATCCACGACGAAACCACGATCCTGCACGACGCGGACGGTGAACCGACCTACCTGCAGGGCGTGCTCATGGACGTCACCGAGCGCAAGCTCGCAGAACAAGCCCTGCGCGAATCCGAACAACGTGAGCGCGATGCCGCTGAACGACTGCGCGCGCTCGATGACATGAAGAACACCTTCCTCGCTGCCGTGTCGCACGAACTGCGAAGTCCGCTCACCAGCATCCTGGGGTTGTCCATCACCCTCGAGCGCTCACCCGAGATGGACGAGACGGATCGACAAGACCTGCTCTCTCGGCTGTCGGTGAACGCCCGCAAGCTCGAACGACTCCTCAAGGACCTGCTCGACATCGACCGTTTGAACCGAGGCATCGTCGCTCCTCAATACCGAACGGTCGACGTCGGGGCACTCGCACGGCGAACCGTCGAAAGCATGGACGCCGTGTCGGAGCGCACCGTGATCGTCGATGCCAGCCCTGTGGTGCTCGCGATCGACCCTCCGAAGATCGAACGCATCATCGAGAACCTGGTCATGAACGCCGCCCGCCACACCGCCGCCGACCGGACGATCTGGCTCAAGGTCGGGCCCCGAGACGGCGGGGTACTGCTCACGGTGGAAGACGACGGACCGGGCGTTCCAGCCGACCTCCGGGAGGCCATCTTCGAACCGTTCCGCCAGGGACCCACCGCATCCGCCCACGCGCCCGGGACGGGGATCGGTCTCTCCCTCGTCGGGAGGTTCGCGGCGCTCCACGGGGGCACCGCGTGGGTGGAAGACCGACCTGGCGGCGGCGCTTCGTTCCAGGTGCAACTGCCGGCCGGCCCCGAGGTCAGCGACGACGCGACGTCCGAGCAGCCGGCGACCGCCCGTCGGGGCTAGCCTGCAGGTTCATCGGGCGTTGAGGGCGGTTCGTCGTTCCGATCTCCCTTCCGCGCCCGCCGTTGTTGGTCGTGGGCTTCCTTGGCATCCACGGCGTCACGAGTGAGCTCGCTATCGACCACGGCATGACGTTCCACCACGCTGGACGCGATCGCTTGCACGATCGCGGCCAGCGGCAATGCGAGGAAGGCACCGACGATGCCTGCCACGCTCGCGCCGGCGATCGCGCACCCGAATGCGAGCGCCGGATGCAGCTGCATCGTGCGCGCGGTGATGTGCGGACTCAGGAGATAGTTCTCGATCTGCTGGTACAGGACGAAGAAGGCCAGCAGGATCAACGCCTCGACCGGACTCTCCACGACCGCCACGGCGAGTGGCAGCGCCATGGCGATGTACGTGCCGATCGTGGGGATGAACTGAGAGACCAGCCCCACCCACACCGCCAGCGGGACAGCGAACGGGACCCCCAGGACGGTCAACGCGATGTAGGTGACCACGCCGGACACCACCGCCAGCAACAACCTGGAGTAGAGGTAGGCACCCGTCTTGTCGATCGCGACCTCCCACGTCCACAACACGTTCTGTTGATGCTTGGGCGGCATCACGGAACAGATCGCTCGCCGGAACCCCGGTCCATCGGCCGTGAGGTAGAACGTGAACAGACCGATCGTCAGGAGTTTGAAGACGGTTCCGATGATCGAGCTGGCGAACCCGAAGAGGTTGCCCGCGATGTTCGTCGCGAACGACGTGAGTTGCGAGTCGGCGTTCTGCAGTTGAGCTTGCAGCGTTGCGGGGGACACATCGACGCCGAACCAGCGTTTCGTGTATTCGCTGATCGTGTTGAGGATCTCCGGCGCCGCTTGGATCAACGCCTTCAACTGCTCGACGACCAAGGGGATCATCAGCGCCACCATCGCGACCGTGAGGATCGCGAGGCCGAGCAGGATCAAACCCGTGGCCATCCCCCGCCGCATGCCTCGTTTCGCGAGCCACGCGACGGCCGGTTCCAGAGCGAACGATGCGAACAGCGCCACCAAGGCCCAGATCAGTAGGTCCTTGATCTGTCGGAAGAACGCCAGGAACACCAGCGACACCAACACGGCGCCCGCCACGACGGCCAAGAAGGTGAGGATCCATCGCCACGACGGCGGCTCCACCCTGACGAGGGTGGGCTCCTGTTCTTCACGTTGGGAAGGTCGATCGCTCACGGACATCTCCGGGGACGGACGCGCTTCGGTCCGATGGCCGGAGGATACCCCGACCCCACCCCGCAACTTGGGAGCCACCTACACTGGAAGGCAGATGAACCAGCGCGACCACAACCCCGCCAAGCGCCGCCTCCACCTGCCGATCGTGGGTGTCACCAACGGCACCACCAGCGACACCGGAGTCAACGGTCGGGGAGAGCGCAAGCCACCGTGGCTCAAGGTCCGACTGGCGAGTGGCCCCAACTTCCGCGAGCTGAAGGGCTTGATGCGCGACCATTCGCTGAACACCGTGTGCGAGGAGGCGATGTGTCCGAACATCGCCGAGTGCTGGGAGGATCGGGAGGCCACATTCCTGATCTTGGGTTCGAAGTGCACGCGGCGGTGTGGGTTCTGCGATGTCATGACCGCGAAACCCGATGCGGTCGACGAGGACGAGCCCGAGCGCATCGCCGACGCGGTCCGAACCATGGGTTTGCGCCATGTGGTACTCACCGGCGTTGCCCGCGACGACCTGCCCGACGGCGGCGCACGGATCTGGGCGGCGGCGATCCGCGCAGTGCGCGACTCGGTGCCCGGGTGCACGATCGAAGTGCTGCCCTCCGACTTCAAGGGCGGGGAACGCGACATCGCCACCGTGATCGAAGCCGGACCCGACGTCTTCGCGCACAACCTCGAGACGGTTCGGCGCCTGCACGATCGGATCCGGCCCGCGTTCGGTTACGACCGTTCGCTCGATGTCCTCCGCAGCGCTCGGCGCCTGCGCGCGGGCCACGGCGGTCTCCAGCTCACGAAGTCCAACCTCATCCTGGGGATGGGTGAACGGCCCGAAGAGGTGGCCGGTGCACTGCAGGACCTCGTGGACGCCGAGTGCGACATCGTCACGATGGGTCAGTACCTCCAGCCCACGTCGTTCCACCTTCCGGTCGACCGATGGGTCACTCCCGAGGAATTCGCGGAGCATGCGCGGGTCGGGGAGGCGCTCGGCATCGGTCACGTGGAGGCGGGCCCCTTGGTCCGATCCAGCTACCACGCAGGTGCCCAGCTACGACGTGCGAGCGACCGGTTGAGTGGAGGAGTCGGCCTGTAAGCCGGATCCTGTGCGCGGAACTCAAGAGTTCCGCCGGCGACCATCTGTCTCGACCGCAGGCACCGAAGTGCCCGCCGCCGCCGGTCCGTTCGCCGGACCGATGCGGTCTACCCGGCAGCTCGGGCGGGCCGCCCTCGAGCGCTGCCTGTTCGACCTTGCTCCGGGTGGGGGTTGCCAGCCGCGCCGGTCACCCGACGCGCTGGTGCGCTCTTACCGCACCGTTTCACCCTTACCCCGCTCGGCCGGAGCCGTGCGGGGCGGTCTGTTCTCTGTTGCCCTATCCGCGAGGTCACCCCCGCCTGGCTCTCGCCAGCACCCTGCCCTGTGGGGTCCGGACTTTCCTCGAGCGATCCGAAGACCGCCCGCGGCCACCCGACCGACTCCTCCGCAGGCAGGATACCCCCGCAGGCACTACCGCCGGACAGCGAGCCAGGCGTCGACACCTTCATTCGCGAGCCGGTCCGCCTCGGTGTTGCGTTCGCGCGGCACGTGTTCGAACTCGACGTCGTCGAACGCACTCGCGAGTTCTCGAGCCTTCCGATGCAGCGGTTGGAGATGCGGACTCTTCACGCGGAACCGTCCGGTCAATTGGTTGATCAGGAGCAAGGAGTCCGACAGCAGGTGTACACGCGTCGCACCGAGCTCCTTGGCCTTCTTGAGGCCCTCGATCGCCGCCGTGTACTCCGCCACGTTGTTCGTTGTCTCGCCGAGACCTTCGGCGATCTCAGCCACGACATCGCCATCGACATCGGTGATCTGCACCCCGATGCCCGCAGGCCCGGGATTGCCACGGGCCGCACCGTCACACATGACCCTCAGAAGACCAGGATCCTTCGACAGTGCTCACACCTCCGGATGTCCTCGGTCTTCTTCAGTTTGTCGAGCTGCACCGCTGAGAGCTGTTCATGACAGCCCTGGCACACCCCGTCGACCAAGGCGGCCGCACCGATCCCCTTCTTCAGGCGTCGGAGATCCTCGTAGAGGTCCAAGGTCTCTGGATCGATCTCGGCTGCGATAGCGGCGCGCTCCGCCTTCTTGCTCTCGAGGTCGGCGATGACGCTCTCGAGCTCTTCGCTCGATTCGGCAGCGACCCGATCCACACCTGCGCGCAACTCGTCCGAACGACTCTGCGCCAGGGCAGCGCCTGCATCGAACTCCTCTCGTTGCTCCATGAGCACGAGGAGTTCATCTTCACGACCCGAACGGCGCTTCTTCAGACTGGCGATCTCGTGCTGG
>DATDJD010000150.1:0-2309 GCA_036520695.1 Actinomycetota bacterium | reverse complement strand
CGACAGGGACCGGTAGACCGTTGCGGTGGAGGGCCGCGGCCCCTACCATGGCCGTCCGACCATGAGCGCGCATGCCTTCCCTGATCTCGTTCCCGTGCCCAGCGCACGGTTCAATAACCGCGAGCTGAGTTGGCTCGAGTTCGATGCGCGTGTGCTCGCGCTGGCCCAGGACGTGACGCGTCCACTATTGGAACGCGTCAAGTTCTTGGCGATCTACAGCCAGAACCTGGATGAGTTCTTCCAGGTTCGGGTATCGGGGCTTGAGGAACAGGTGGAAGCGGGTGTCACCGCCACGACCCCCGATGGCATGACCCCGGCCGAGCAACTCGAGGCGATCCGCGAACGTGTGGACGAGATGCAGACCCGAGCCGGTACGTTGTTCAGCGAAGATCTCCTGCCCGTACTCGACAAGGAGCGCATCCGACTCGCTCACTGGCAGGACCTCTCCGACGATGACCAGTCGTTCCTGGGTCGGCGGTTCCGCGAGCGCATCTTCCCGGTGCTGACGCCGCTGTCGGTCGACCCCGCCCACCCTTTCCCGTACATCTCGAGTTTGTCGTTGAACGTCGCCGCCGTGGTCCGCGATCCCATGACCGGTGTTCGGAAGTTCGCGCGGGTGAAGGTGCCGCCGAACGTGCCACGGTTCGTGGAGCTCCCGGATGGTGAGCGTTTCGTACCCCTCGAGGAGATCATCGCGGCTCACCTCGACCAGCTGTTCCCGGGCATGGATCTGTTGTCCCATCACTTCTTCCGGGTCACCCGCGATGCCGACGTCGAGGTAGAAGAAGAAGAGGCCGACGACCTCCTCGCAGCGATCGAGACGGTCCTGCAACGTCGACAGCGTGGTGCGACCCCGATCCGGCTGGAGATCGACGCCACGATGAGCGCCGAGACACGTCAGGTGTTGATGCGCGAGCTGGAGATCGACGAGCCTCAGGTGTATGTGGCGGAAGGCCTCCTGGCGCTGAGCGACCTCTGGTTCTTCGTCGGGCTCGACCGCCCCACGCTGAAAGACGAACCGTGGACCCCTGTGGTGCCGTCGGCGTTGTACGCGGAGGAAGGGCCTCCTGACGTCTTCGAGGCGATCCGACGAGGCGACATCTTGGTCCATCATCCGTACGAGTCGTTCGCGTCGTCGGTGGAGATGTTCGTGGACCAGGCCGCGCGCGACCCCGCCGTGCTGGCGATCAAGCAGACCCTGTACCGCACCTCGGCTGACAGCCCGATCATCCGCTCGCTCGTGCGAGCTGCAGATTCGGGCAAGCAGGTGGTGGCGCTGGTCGAGCTGAAGGCGCGATTCGACGAGCAGGCCAATATCGATTTCGCACGAACCCTTGAAACCGCGGGCGTCCACGTGGTCTACGGCATGGTCGGTCTGAAGACCCACGCCAAGACCTGCCTCGTGGTTCGGCGAGAGAACGGAGGCATCCGTCGCTACGCCCACATCGGCACCGGGAACTACAACCCGAAGACCGCGCGGCTCTACGAGGACCTGGGGCTCCTCACCTGCGATCCTGACCTGGGTGCCGACCTCACGGATCTGTTCAACCTGCTCACCGGATACAGCCGACAGCGCGAATACCGAAGGCTGTTGGTCGCCCCGGTGACCATGCGACCGGGCTTGGCAGATCTGATCCGCCGTGAGACCGAACACGACGACGGTTCGATCGTGCTGAAGATGAACAGCCTGGTCGATGCCGACCTCATCGACGCGTTGTACGAAGCTTCGCAAGCGGGTGTATCGGTCGATCTGTTGATCCGGGGCGTCTGCTGCCTGCGTCCCGGGGTGCAGGGGCTGAGTGAGGGGATCCGGGTCCGCTCCATCGTTGGTCGGTTCCTTGAGCACTCACGGGTGTACCGGTTCGGGGGGGCGACCCGGGGCTACGACTACCTGATGGGCTCAGCCGACTGGATGCCGCGCAACCTCGACCGGCGCGTGGAGGCACTGACCCCCGTGCAGGACCCTCTCTTGCAGGCGCGCCTCGACGAGATCCTGCGGATCGGCTTGGAGGACGACGAACTCGCCTGGGAACTCGGACCCGACGGACGCTGGCACAAGGTCCCCACGATCCACGGAGTGAATATCCACCGAGCGCTCCAGGAGTCGGCGGTCGAGCGCTCGGAGCTGGATCGGTGAACCTCGAGCGCGAGGCCAAGCTCGCGGTGGGGCCTCTGTTCCGACTCCCTGATCTCTCTGACCTGGCGGACGGGGTTCGCCCGCTGGATGAAGGCGCGCAGCGGTTCGTCACCAGCTACCACGACACCGATGACCTGCGACTCGCCAGGTGGGGTGCCTCGTTGCGCTACCG
>DATDJD010000149.1:0-16910 GCA_036520695.1 Actinomycetota bacterium | reverse complement strand
GCGAGCACGCGGATCAGCGCGTCGTGCAGCTGATCCTGGTCGGAATCGGGCAGGAGGTCTTCGACCGGGACCAAGAGGGGTGGCCGGTTCGCGAACCGGGGCTCGCCGTCGACCTCCACCGTCAGCTTCGACATGGCTTGGTGCGCGTCGTGGGTATGTGCCTTCTCGGCGGTGCGTTCGAACCGGCGCACCGCTCCCGGGTCGATCTGCTCGCGGATCCGCCCGATGACCTCGTCCACGGCGAGGTGCGCGTACCAGACCTCCAAGTTGGTGTCGCTCGAGAACTTCCTCATGGTTTCGCGATACCAGCGCACCATCGTCATGACGACGGAGGCGCGCTCGTCGTCGGTGTGTCCGTTGTCACGTCCCGCCACCACCAGACTCGTGCCCAGGCGTTTCAGGTCCCATTCCCACGGTCCCGGCAGCGTCTCATCGAAGTCGTTGACGTCGAAGACCAGCCGGCGCTCTGGCGAAGCGAATGCACCGAAGTTGGACAGGTGCGCGTCGCCGCAGATCTGGGTGATCAATCCGGACCGGGGTGTCGCCGCGAGGTCTGAGGCCATCACCGCGGCGGCGCCCCGATAGAACGCGAACGGCGACGTGAGCATGCGACCGTAGCGCACCGGCACCAGCTGGGCGACGCGCACAGGATCCTGGCCCAGCAACGTGTCGACCGGGTCGGGGCGAGTCGCGGCCGGCTCCCACACGCCATGGGCGGACCGAGGCACTTCGGCGCGCGCCGCCTTGCCTCGCGCCGCTCGCTCGGCGGGCGTGAGGCGCACGCCCGTATCGGGCCGGAACCGGCGCTTGCCGGGGGCGGCAGGCGCCTGTGCGTGGATCTTCCTGGCGTCGACGGGTCGGGCTTCGGTCATGCTTCTCGCTTCCTTGGCTCGGGCTCCCGCTCCCGAGCGTACCCGGGCTGGATCACGTCATGGATCGTGGCCACGCGCTCGTCGAACGGCAGGAACGCCGACTTCATCGCGTCGACCGTGAGCCGTTCCAGCCGCACGAGATCCCAGCCGAACGCCTCGACGCACGCCCGCATCTCCTTCGAGACGGTTGTGGACGACATCAGACGGTTGTCGGTGTTGAGCGTGACCCGGAACCGCAGGTCGGACAGCAGCCCGATCGGGTGGTCAGCGATCGAGGTCACGGCGCCTGAGTGCACGTTGGACGTGGGACACAGTTCCAGCGGGATCCGCCGGTCGCGCACCATCGCGGCGAGCCGTCCGAGCACCGGTCCGTCGGGCGTGATCGCGATGTCGTCCACGATGCGCACGCCGTGGCCCAGCCGTTCGGCACCGCACAGCTGCAGCGCTTCCCAGATCGACGGCAGACCGAACGCCTCCCCGGCGTGGATCGTCAGGTGGAAGTTCTCGTGCATCACGTGGTGGAAGGCGTCGAGGTGCCGGGTCGGCGGGAACCCGGCCTCCGCCCCGGCGATATCGAAGCCGCACACCTCACGGTTGCGCCACCGTACGGCAAGCTCGGCGATCTCCAGGCTGCGTGCCGCCGTCCGCATGGCGGTCAGCAGCGTCCGCACACGGATCACGTTCCCCGATCGTCGTGCGCTCTCGGTGCCCTGCCGGAAGCCGTCCTGCACCGCCTCGACCACCTGGTCGAGTGAGAGACCGCGTTCCAGGTGCAGTTCGGGGGCGAACCGGACCTCGGCGTAGACCACGCCGTCATCGGCGAGGTCCTCCGCACATTCCCGGGCGACGCGGGCGAGGGCTTCGGTCGTCTGCATCACACCGATCGTGTGTGCGAACGTCTCGAGGTAGAGCACCAGATCCTTGCGGTCGGCGCCTCGGGTCATCCACTCCGCGAGTGCGCCGGGGTCGCTGGTGGGCAGACCCTGGTAACCGGACTCGACGGCGAGCGCGACGATGGTGGCGGGGCGAAGACCGCCGTCCAGGTGGTCGTGCAGCACGACCTTCGGGACGCGGGCGATCGCGGCCGTGGTAGCGGGCAGGCTCATGCCTCGCCATCTTACGAGCCACCGTTCGCGGGAATAGTTGCGCACGCAAGTATCGTTGCAGCAGGCGAGTGCCGAGCACAGACTGCGGCCAGCACGTTCGAAGAAGGTCAGGAGGCGACCATGCCAGCCATCACCGTCGACGACATCACCACGCTGCACAGGATCCCCGCACCCGTCGATGACGCGCGTCAACGACAGATCCGCACCGTCACCACCGCCCCCGGCGGGTTCGAAGGAGAGGGTTTCCCGGTGCGGCGCGCATTCGCGGGTGTCGACCTGGCCGACCTGGACCCCTTCATCCACATGGATCAGATGGGCGAGGTGGAATACGCGCCGGGTGAGCCCAAGGGAACCCCGTGGCACCCGCATCGTGGGTTCGAGACCGTCACCTACATCATCGACGGCACCTTCGAGCACGAGGATTCCAACGGTGGGGGTGGCTCGATCACGAACGGCGACACCCAGTGGATGACGGCGGGCGCCGGCATCCTGCATATCGAGAAGCCGCCGGAATCCCTCGTCGCGAGCGGCGGCTTGTTCCACGGCACGCAGCTGTGGGTGAACCTGCCCAAGGCCCAGAAGTGGGCGCCGCCGCGCTACCAAGACCTGCGCGCGAACGAGGTGTCGTTGCTGGCGTCGGCCGACGGCGGCGCGCTCCTCCGCGTGATCGCCGGTGACCTTGCCGGGTACGCCGGCCCGGGCGACACCTACACCCCGATGACGATGGTCCACGCCACGTTGTCGCCGGGGGCTCAACTAGATCTTCCCTGGGATCCCGGGTTCAACGCGCTCGCGTACGTGCTGGCAGGTGAAGGCACGGTTGGTCCTCAGGGCCGGCCGGTCACCACCGGGCAACTCGCGGTCTTCGGTCCCGGGGATGCCGTGCGGTTGCAGGCTTCCACGGCGCAGACCTCACAGATGCCCGAACTCGAGGTGCTGTTGCTCGGCGGCCGCCCCATCGGCGAACCGGTCGCCTGGTACGGACCGTTCGTGATGAACACCCGCGATGAGTTGGTGCAGGCCTACGAGGACTTCCAAGCCGGGAAGTTGGGCTCGATCCCCGCGGCCCACAACACCCCCAACGAGATCATCGAGTCGGCGCAGCCGGAGCGCTGACGTCGGCCACCTCCGCTCCGGTCGCTTCGATCAGGTCGGCGGCGTCCATGTGCAGGTTCACGCCGTGGGCGCCGCCGCCGATGGCGATGCGGCCGAGTGCCGCAACCGTCGCATCGGCGATCACGGGCCACACGATGCTCGACCCGAACGGCGTGATCGCTCCACGTTCGTAGCCGGTCGCTTCGCGCGCTTCGTCTGCGTTCGGGAGCGAGATGCGTGAGACGCCCAGGTGCGACCGGAGTTTCGGCCAGCTGATCTGACGCCCCCCAGGGACCAGGACGAACACGTAGTCACCGGCGCCTCGGCGAACGACGATCGTCCGAAGTACCGAGCCCACCTCGATGCCTTGGCGCTCGGCGCTCTCCTGCACGCTCGTGGGTCGTTCGATCACGACGACGTCGAAACGCGTCTCTGATCCCTCGAGCGCTCGTAAGGCCGGCGTGTCGATGTCTGGCGTCGCCATCGGCGCAGCGTACCGGTCACGATGGACCCGGAAGCTCGAGGAGCCACCCAGCGACGGGTTCGAACCGGTCCTTCAACAAGAACTGATGCCCGCCGTGGTCGAGGACCGTGTCGCGGGCGCGCGGGAGCAGCCGCACCCACGGAACGTGTGCCTCGAACCGCACCGTCCGATCGTCGCGGGCATGCACCACCAGGACCTCGGACACGTGCCGGTCGACCGCGGCGGCGGCCGCCGCGACCTCGTCGACGAGGTCGGGGTCCGACCACAGCGACCACAGGGTCCAGGCCCTGCTGCGCACCGATTGGCGCCCGAAGTCGATCACGGTGGCGGGTGGGTAACCGCGAACGAGGCCGAACGGCACGGCCACCAACGGCCAGATCACGCGTACACCGCCTGCCACCGCGCGTCGTGCGGGCGACGCGCGCAGATCGGCGCGCGAACGGAAGTCCATCGATCCCCCCGATGGGAACGACGGCGCGGCCAGCGCCAGTGCGGTGACCCGCTCCACACGCCGCGCCGCCCATAGGGCCGCGAGGACGCCGCCCAGCGAATGTCCGACCACGACGAGCGCCCGTGCTGGGTCGACGGTGTCCGCGATCAGCGCGTCGAGGTTCGTGAGATGGAACGCGCGATCGGCGTCGGCCTGTGGCTCGTCCGAGCGACCGAACCCCGCCAGATCTGGCGCGATGACTCGGTATCGGTCGCCGACCGCATCGGCGAGCCCTTGCCAATAGCGACCCGAGCCACCGAGACCATGGATCGCGAGCAGTGGCATCGCATCGGCCCGACCCGCTTCCCAGACCCGCATGCGGCCCCACGGCCGTTCCAGCCAGCGGCCGTGTTGTCGCATGCGGCGATGCTCTCATGGGTCCGTGCGAACGGGTCGCTGTTAGCGTCGTATCGATGTCACGCGGCCAGCCCGATCCCACCCTGATAGCCGTCCACCGAACGCGTGGCATCGCGGCGCTGTCTCTGGTGACCGTGATCTGGGGATTCGTCCCGTTGGTCTTCAAAGAGACCGACATGCCCGTCCTGTCGTTCGCCACCTACCGGCTGTGGATGGGCGTGGTGATCTACGCCGTCGTCTTCATGGCGACGGGCAGGCGATTGCCCTGGCGCACGATCAAGGTCTGTGCGCTCGGGGGGCTCTTCTTCGCTTGCGACGTCGCTCTTTCGTTCGCGGCGTTCCGGCTCACCAGCGTCGCGAACGCCACGATCATCGGCGCCCTGGCGCCCGTGTTCATCACGCTGGGTGCGGCGCGGTGGTTCGGCGAGCGCTTGCAGCGACGCGACCTCGCCATGGTGGCAGCCTCGTTCGGTGGCGTGGCGTTGGTCGCACTGGGCTCGCGCGGTTCACCGAGCTGGAGTCCGCTCGGCGATGCTTTCGCGCTGGCCAGCGTCGTCAGCTGGACCTGCTATTGGCTCTTCTCCAAGCGGACCCGGACCTCCGCCAGGGAGCCGGTTGGCGCTTTGGAGTACATGGCCAGCGTCATGATCGTCGCCGCCATCGTCATGACCGGGTTCGCGCTGGTCTTCGGTCAGTCGCTCGCGCTGCCGACCAGGACGGACTGGGGTTGGATCTGGCTGGTCGCGATCGTCCCCGGGTTCGTCGGCCACACCTTGGTGTCGTGGTCCCATCGACATGTGGATGCATGGCTCGGCTCGCTCATCACGCAATGCCAGCCGGTGGTCGCGACGGCCGCCGGCGCGCTGCTCTTGGATGAACGCCCCGGCCCGGTGACGATCGTCGGGATGCTGGTGGTGGTCTTCGCGACCGGCGTCATCATCGCCAGTACTCGACATCGCGACCGTCTCGATGAGCGAGATTTCGACGAGCCCGAAACACCCGCCCCGGCCGGCTAATCGTTGTGCTCGATGGGCAGGCCGGCTGCACGCCAGGCCTCGAACCCGCCCTCGATGTCGGTGGCGCGGTGCAGACCTAGGTCGTGGAGTGAGGCGGCGGCGAGGGACGAACTGTAGCCCTGGCGGCACATCACGATGATCCTCACGTCGTGGTCGGTCACCTCAGGCTCGTGCCAGGGGCTCGCCGGGTCCAAGCGCCATTCGAAGACGGTGCGATCGATCACCAGCGCATGCGGGACGGCGCCTTGGGCGCGCCGTTGTTCCTCGGTCCGGGTATCGACGATCAGCGCGCCGTTCGCCTGCTCGGCGGCGGCGTCGAGCGCGCTGATCCGTACGAGACGCGACCGCGCCGCCTCCAGGAGTTGCTCGACGCTCCGAGGTTCGCCCACCGGCCGACGGTAACGCACCGGAACGGATGGTGTCGCCATCGCCGATGCCTGATGCTCGTACAGGTCGCACGCTCGACGGCCGATGCAGTCCAGGTGAAGCTCTCCACGGTCTTGGCGCTTTCGTGGCTCGCGGTGTGGACGCTGGTGTTCGCCGTCTTCGTCGTGCGCCGGGTCCGGTCTCGAGCGGTCCTGCGGACCCGGTACAGCGCCGAAGCCGTGCCGGCAGGACTCGGATTGCCGTGGCGTGCACTGGCCCCGGTCGCCCTGTTGGTCGCCGCGGGCGGCGTGCTCCTGCTGGTCGTGGGACAGTTCCGACTCGACAAGGCCTCCAGTCAAGGCACGGTCGTGCTCGCCGTCGACGTGTCCGAATCGATGGACGCGACCGACGTGCAGCCCAACCGGCTCGAAGCGGCGAAGGACGCCGCCACGTCGTTCCTGGATCGGTTGCCGGCCGGGTTCCATGTTGCCGTCGTGACGTTCGCAGGCACCGCGGGGACGGCGGTCGAGCCGAGCGCCGAGCGCGCAGCGGCGGTCGATGCCATCGAGGCGCTCACGTCGAGTCGAGGCACGGTGGTGGGCGACGGACTCACGCGAGCCCTCGACGAGATCGAGGCAGATTGGGAAGTTGACGGTGTTCGGCCCGCGGCCGTCGTCCTGCTGTCCGATGGCGCCGACACGGGGAGCATCGTGTCCCCGGACGACGCCGCGACGCGCGCGACACGGTTAGCCGTGCCCGTGTTCACGGTCGCCATCGTGGGGGAGGGTTCGGACGGATCGGGCAAGGGTTCGGACACGGTCCTGCTGGAGCAGATCGCCAGGGACACTGGGGCTGAGTCCTCAACCGCCTCCACGGCCGGAGAGCTCACTCAGGTCTACGACGCGTTGGGAACGAAACTGTCCTCGGATCTGTCGGCCGGCAGTTCGGCGATCCCACTGCTGGTGCTCACGGCTGCGCTGGCCCTCGGTGCGATCATCCTGTTCCTCTCCGGTGGCCGGGCTCGCAGCCCGCGGCGCCGCTGACCGATCCGATCGCTAGCGACCACAACTCTCGACATCGGGGGCTTCGTCTGCGGTGACTGCCGACCACCATCGGCGCAACATCGGGCTCACGATCGCCGCCATCGCGTCTTCGTGACCCAAGGCCGGGTGGACGCCGTCATACGACAGTTCCTCCACCTTCACCGAGCCGGCCCAATCGGCGATCGCGGTGTTCTTGTGTGAGGACATCAGTTCACGGATCGCTGCGTTGATCTCCTCGGTCTCCACGACCTCCACCGGCCCCTTGACCGTCTGCCACAAGACCAGTGGCACGTCCTGCAGGGAGGCCAGGATCGCTCGGGCATGATCCCGGAAGGGTTTCACCGACAGATCGTTCGTGCCGAGTTCCACGACCACGACGTCGAAACCTGCCGTCGCCTGAGCTTCCGCGATCGCGACCCCCGAGATCGACGAGCGCCCGTCCGACGCATCGATCACGACGCTCCACCCGGGCAGAGCGGCGACGATATCGGTCTGGCCTCCGTAGAGGATCGAGTCGCCCATCATGAAGGCCCTCGGCCCGCCCCCCACCACCCGATCACGATCCGGCAGTGCCAGCCACCGCTCGGTCTCGGTGCCGCGAACCGTGTAGAGCGCCTCCTGATCTGGCACCATCACGGCTTGGATCCCCGCACCCACGCCGATGACCTGCGAGCCCTCAGGCAATCTCGGCACACGGGTGGCGAACGCACCGCCGAGATACCGGAGTTCACGAGCGCTGCCAGCGTCGAGCACGAACTGCGGTGCCTGACCCGGACACCGGTACTGGACGAGGCGAGCGCGTGGGATACACCGTCCGCTCGGACCCTGGAAGACGACCACCGAGTCCGAACCCTGGGTGCACACGGGCGAGGACGTCCCCAGCGTGTTGCCCCCGGAGCATCCCGGCGCGATGGTGGCGGCAACCATCACCACGATCGCGCCTGCCATAAGGGCACGACGCGGGCGGCGCGAGCGGGGAAGCAGCGACCTGGACAACCCGTCCGAGCCTAGGTGCCAATGCGGGCCTGCGCAACGAAGGCACCGACCTTCGGACCAGATCGCCGAATGGCTCCGAACGCATCAGATGCATTCCCCCGTAAGGGTTCCTCTACGGGCAACGACCCTGATCCAACAACAACTTGATCCTATCGAAAGGCGGAGGCTCAGGCTCGGCGGGGGACGGACCGAAGAACAGGGTGACAGCACCAACCGGTCCGGCCCGGCAGGCTCTCTGCCCACGAGGAGGATGGCAGTGTGAGTGGTGGTTTCGCCATGGTGGCGCTCCGCACCCGGCGCACGACGTTCGCGGTGCTCGTGGTGGTCTCAGCCATCGCCTATCTCGCTATCGGGTCCTTCGCTTCGAGGGCTCTGCTGCAGAGCGAGGCCGACGCTCAGGCCACGGCGAAGGCGCTGGCCACGGCCGGTGTCGCCTCCGTGCTCGAGCCCGAGGACGTTGCCGGGCCTATCGAAGGCGAAACCGGTGAGGAACTCCTCGATCGGCTCCAACGTGGTGTGCTCGCCGACGGGACGGTCTTCCGTATCCGGGTCTGGTCGACCGATGCCGAGCTCCTGTTCTCGACCGATGCCGGCGATGCCACCGATTCACTCGCAGACCTGCCGTCGGTCGGCACAGCCACCAAGGTCCAAGGCCGGGTGGTCTCTCGGGTCGTCCAGGTTGGCGAAGACGAGGTCTTCGAAACGTATGTGCCGCTGAGGTTGGGGGAGAGCAACGCGCTCGGCGCGGTGCAGGTCGATCAAGGCTACGCACCCATCGTCGAGAGGGCGGCCTCTCCTTGGGGGTTGTTGCGCACGATCTCGATCGCCGTCGGCGGCGTTTGTCTGCTCCTCGTGGTCGTCGCTTCATTGCCGATCGGAGTGGCCCGCAACGGTGGGTTCGGCACCGCGAAGGCATCGAGGAAGCGCGGAACGAAGAAGGTGGACAAGCGCACGGCGGCGATCACAGCGGGCGCTTCACCCAAGGAGGTCGCCAAGGTCCAGGCGCGGGCCCTCCAGGCAGAGGCTGCGCGCGAGGAGATGGAGGGCCAACTCGAGCAGTTGCGCGCCCAGATCGCGAGCGCCGATGAGAACGCCGGCCATCGGATCACCGACCTCGAGGCCAAGTTGCAGGAGGCCCTCGATCGCGAAGAGCAGGCGCGGATCCGTGAGTCCGCCGCCGTGAACGCGCCCTCCTCCGATCCCGCCGCCGACGAACACGTCCGCCAGGTGGAAGAGGAGGCTGCCGAACTCCGACTCCGAGCCGAGTCTGCTGAGTCGCGTGTCCAGGGCCTGGAAGCCTCCGTGCAGCGCCTCGAGGAAGCCGGGTCCGCGCCGGGCTCTGACACCACCCAGGCCGATCCCGAAGAACTCGAATCTCTCCGCGCCGAACTCGCCGAGGAGAAGGCTCGCGCCGATCAAGGTGCGCGGCTCGCCGATACCGCCGATCAGACGCTGCTCGGGTTCGAGGCCAGGGTGCAAGAGCTGGAAGGTGCCATCGCCGCCGCCCGCTCGCAAGCCGCGGAGGCCACGGCCAAGCTCGAGACGTTCCAGGCGGAGGCCGAAGCGAAGGCCGCAGCCGACGCCGAAGGCGCCTCCGACACCAACGCCGGCCCCGATCCCGAGACGGAGATGCTCATCGCCGAGATGCAGGCTCGCATCCTCGAGGCTGAGCGCGTCGCCGAGGAACAGAGCGCACGAGCCGAACAGGCGGAGGCCAGGGCCACCGACGCACTTGAGCAGGCCGAACATTCGGAGTCGATGGACTCCAACGCGTCCACCTTGATCGCGCAACTCGAAGGCCAGCTCATGGAAGAGCGGGGCCGGACCGCCGAACTGCAGAGTGAGTTGGAACAGCTCGCCTCCCGGCCTCAGCAGTCGCACGAGGAAGCGGACGCGAGCGGGGGACGACCCTCTGATCGAGACGTGGAGATGGCTGCCGCGCAGATCCGAGCCACCGAGGCAGAGCGTGCGTCACGGGCCGCGCAGGATCGAGCGGCGGAAGCCGAGCGTGCCTCCCTCGACGCAGATGCGCGTGCAACCGAGGCCGAGACGGTCGCGATGGGCGCCGCCGCCGAGATCGCAGCCGCGGAGGAACGTGCCACGCAGGCGCGTGTCCAGCTCGAGGAGCAGAACGCGCGAGCGATCGAGATGGAGCGGACGCTGCAGGAACTGGAAGCGCGCGCGATCCGAGCCGAAGAACGGGCCGAAGCGACCGGGGCAGACCTGTCCGCCAGCAGCACCAGGCTCGGCGAGTCGGATGTGCGGATCGAGGAGCTGGAGAAGGAACTCTCGCTCTCGATCTCGCGCGCCGAACGCGCCGACGAGATGACGGTATCGCTGGAGGAAGCATCTGCGCGGGCGATCGAACTCGAAACACTCGCTCGCGAGGCGACCGCACGGGTCGCTGAGCTCGAGGCCGATCTGGTACAGGAGCAGGAGCATCACGCCCAGACGCGTGATGCCGCTGCCGAGTCTGTCCAGGACCGTGACGCGGTGAGCCAGGAACTGGACGCCGTACGCCAGCAGGCCGAAGCGATGCAGCAGGAAGCCGAAGCGGCCCATCGGGCGCTGGCGGCGTCCCAAGAAGAACTCGAAGCGGTGCGACGCGAGGTAGAAGCCGAGCGCGAGCGGGCGTCCGGATCGCAGCAAGAACTCGAAGCGTTGCGGGGGGTTGTGCAGGAAGGCTCGGATCGCTCGCAAGAGCTCGCCGAGTCGGTCGCCGAGGCCAACGAACGCGCGGAACAGCTGCAGCAGGAACTCGTCGAGGCTCAGGCTGCGCGCAGCGACGCCGACGCGATGGTGGAGCAGATCCGCGAGGAGGCTCGCGCAGCTCTCGAGCAGGTCCGCGTCGATGCACACGCCGCGGAGGAAGCCGTTCGCGCCCAGGCCGAGACCTACCTGGAGACCGCCGTCGAACAAGCCCAGGAAGAGTCACGCGCGCAGGAAGCCGAGTTGATCGCGCAACACGAGCTCGCCCTCCGCGAGGTGGCCGAGGAGGCTGAGGTCCGCGTCGCCCAGATCAAGGAAGAGGCAGCCGCCGAAGTGCAAGAGCAGATCGAGCAAGCACGCACCGAGGCGCGTTCCTGGCTCGCTTCACTGGAAGGCGAACTGTCCGAGGCGGATACACGAGCACAGACCTTCGAGGGGCAGCTCGCCGAGCACCGGGCCGAGATCGATGCTGCTCATGCAGCGGTCGCCGAGGCCGAAGCTCGCGCGGGGGAGGCTGCGACGCTCGCCGACCAGGCGCGCGCGGAACTGAACGATGCGGTGGCCTCAGCCCAGGCGGCCGAAGACGTCAATGTGGCGCTGCAGGGTCGCATCGACGACGTGGAGTTGCGTGCTGCCGAAGCGACCGCATCCGCCCAGGCGTTCAAGGCTGAGGCCGAGGACGCTCGTTCGATCGCCGAGACCGTGCAGGCCGAAGCCGCAGCCGCCGTCGAGAAGGCCGAAACCGAAGCCGCAGCCGCCGTCGAGAAGGCGCGCCGTGAAGCAGTCGACGCGGTCCGTCGAAAGACCGGCGACATCCCTGACGAGGCTCCGGACCCCGACGCGATCGGGGTGGTCGCTACCACGGCCAGTTCGGAGGAAACCGAGGAGCTACAACGCACGGTCGCCGAACTCGAAGATCAATTGGAGCAGATGTCCGAACGCCTTCGCCACGCGTACGCCCAGGTCGAGTCGACCCAGGCGGCGTTCTCTTCGGCTCGCAACAACGGCGAGATGCCACCCGTCGACGCGGAGGTGCGAACGCTCACCCAGGAGGTCGAACGCCTCCGAGCACAGCTTGGCAACGTGATGTCCGAAGGCGCCAAGGCAGAGGATCGCGCCGCGCGCGCCGAGGCCGACCTCCTCGCAGCACGACAGGGTGTGTCGTTGGATCACGACCGTCCGGCCCCGGGCTACGAGCCTCCGCCGGAACCCTCGATGCGTGCACTCGACCCAGGGCCTTCGCTGGGAGCCTCGGACGACGCCGCCGACGAAGAGGAACCGGCTGAAGAAGAGCAGAAGCCCGAGCTGAGCCTGCGCTCACGGCTCGCGAGAACTGCGGCTCGCAAGAAACAACACAATCGTCCCGACAACGCCAGCGGGTTCTAGGCTCCTTCTCCTGCAGATCCGGCGACGCTGTCGAGGGCGGCGAGCAACCGCTGCACCGGCCCCTTCAACCCGTGTTCCTCCGCGAGGGCATGGATGGCTTCGTCCCATCGATCGCCGTTCCAGACATCGAGTTGGGCATCCACGTTGATCGGCACCAGTCGGCGCATCGCATCGAGGTAGTCGGCAGAGGCCAGCAATCGTGCCCGCAACGCTGGCTTGCCTTTCATCGGGCCCGCCTGCGGGCTCTCGGAGGCGGCGTCGGCGAGCATGGCATCGATGTCGGGGTAGGCCTGCACCAACGCGAGCGCGGTCTTCTCGCCCACGCCTTGCACGCCCGGCAGGCCGTCGGACGGGTCGCCCCGCAGGATCGCGAACTCCGCGTAGCGAGACGCCGGCACGCCGTACTTCGCCAGCACCGCCGCCTCGTCGAATTCGTGCAGGTCGCTGACACCTCGCACCGTATACAGCACCTTGATCGGCGGCGGTGTATCGCGCACCAACTGCAACAGGTCCCGGTCCCCGCTCACGATCTCCAGCGTGTCGGCGGGATCTGCCTTCGCACAGAAGGCGCCGATCGCGTCCTCGGCTTCCCAGTCGGGCGCCTGGATCTGGGTCATGCCGGTGAAGTCCAGCACCTCTCGCAATAGCGCGAACTGCGGCGTGAGGTCCTCGGGCTCGTCCGGTCGGCCCTCCTTGTAACCCGCGTAGATCTGGGTGCGCGCCATGGGTCGCCAGTCGTGGTCGTATGCGTGGATGATCTCGTCGGGCCGTCTGGAGACGAGCAGGCGGCTCACCATGTCGAGGTAGCCATGCAGGGCACCCATCGGGCGGCCGTCGGGCGCGAACACGCCCGTATCCTTCATGGCGAAGTACGCCCGGTACGTCATGCTCGAGACGTCCAGCAGGATCCTGTGGGCCACGCCGTTATCCCCGGGCTCTGCGAGCGAGGTACAGCCTCATGTCCAACCCGCCACGCGTCCCGCTTGCTCGACCCACCTGCGCATCTCCGGTCCTTCCGCCTCCTCCAGTGTCTTCACCTTGATGTAGCGGGACCGATCGGTGGTACCGAGCGGCGGCGGCGGGTCGAACTCCGCGCCGCCGAGGAAGACGACATTCACGGAGACGTCGTAAGCGACCATCTCGATGACCCAGCCGAGTTCCGGGGTCCCGTAGTACGCCTTCTTCCACTTGACGGCGTATCGGAGATCGGGGATCGCCCCGCGGATCGTTCCATCCAACCGCTCGACGATCGGATGCAGATCGGGCATCACGCGCCGGATCCAGTCATCGATCTCGGCGTGGCTCTCTGATGGCTCGGGCGGCTTTCGGGTTGAGTTCGGCTTGCGCGTCTTCTCCATCGCAGGTGCTCCTCTCTGGCCTGAACCTTCCAGCGATCGGCCACTTCAGCCTATCGGCGCCAGCCGGCTCTTGGGCGGGCCACGCCTGCGCTAGGGTCTGGTCGTGCACGACGACGGCTACTTCGACGAGGGGGTCGCCGCGAGCTACGACGAGTCGTTGGCGGAGGAGTTCGACCCGTCGGCCATCGATCCGGTCGTCGGATTCCTCGTGGAGAACGCGGGGAACGGGCGTGCCCTCGAGCTGGGGATCGGGACGGGGCGGATCGCGCTCCCGTTGGTGCAACGAGGGGTGTCCGTACACGGGATCGAGCTGTCGAAGGCCATGGTCGCGGAACTGCGTGCGAAACCGGGGGGCGAAGACCTCGGCGTCACGATCGGAGACTTCGCCACGACCACGGTGGACGGCTCGTTCTCGCTCGCCTACCTCGTGTTCAACACGATCATGAACCTGACGACGCAGGCGGCGCAGGTCTCCTGCTTCCGGAACGTCGCGGCGCATCTCGAGCCGGGAGGACGCTTCGTCATCGAGGTCATGGTCCCGGAGCTACGGCGGCTCCCGCCCGGAGAGGCCTTCCATGTTTTCGGCCACGTCTTCGGCGGACAAGAGGACTCCTGGGGCATCGACGAGTACGACGTCGCGAACCAAGGGCTCGTCTCGCATCACCTGGAGGTCGTCGATGGGAACCTCGAGCGCTTCTCTGTGCCCTTCCGGTACGTCTGGCCCGCAGAACTCGACCTGATGGCCCAGCTCGCGGGCATGACGCTGCGCGAACGTTGGAGCGGGTGGAAGCGCGAGCCGTTCACGAGCGACAGCCGACAACACGTTTCGGTATGGGAGATGCCGGTGAGCTAGAGGACCGGCCGCCGTCATCGAGCGGAGTCCGCCGCACTGGATCACCCATCGCTCGGCCACGGCAGCGTATGAGCGGCGAGGAGGTCGAGTTCGCCCGGCGAGTGGCCGCACTCGGTGAGGTAGCGAGCGAGCTCGCTTCGGTGCTGCGTTCCGTGGTTGACGACGTGAGCGATGACCAACCATCGCGGCTCGTTGGGGTCTGCGCTCCCCGGTAACGGCTCGGCCAGCGCCGCATCGTCGAGGGACTCAACGAGGCTCCGTAGGCGAACGTCCTCCTGGAGGCAGAACGTGTGGATGGCCGGAAGGTCATCGAGGGCGAACCCGTGGTCCCACGCGTACGTTTGGCCCACGTCATTCCCGATGCAGCCTTCGCGCCAGCTCCAGTCGACGTCGACGAGATGGCGGAGCGTCGCGAAGGCGCTGCCGTGGTCCAGAGCCGCCGGCCCCCGGAACTGCTCGTCCGACAGGCCCGCTGCCGTCGTCAGGATGCGGTCGTTGGCCCACGCGTGGAACCGGACGAAGGCGAGCAGGCTTCCGGCATCCACCTCCCCATGATAGGTGCGCCGGGTCGTCCGCCCTCGGTCAGATCCGTTCGATCGCGGCGGGTTGCATGCGTGGGCCGTACTTCGGGGCGTGGATGTCTCCCGCCTCCAAGAGCAGCTGCACCCGGCCCCGATGTCCCCGGTAAGGCTCGAGGAGTTCGAGCATGCGCTCATCGGTGCCGCGAGGTTCGCGAGCGAGTGCCCACGCGACGACGTTCTTCAGGTGGTAGTCACCCACCGAGATCGCATCGGCGTCACCCAAGGCGAGCCTCGCGACTTCGGCCGCGGTCCACTCGCCGACTCCGGGATACGTGGTGAATCGTGCTCGCGCCTCATCGCCGGGCAGTGCAGCGAGTGCTTCGATCGCGGTCGCGTTGGTGCACAGGTGACGGATCACTTCGGCTCGACGGCGCTCCAATCCGAACGGGTGGAACGCGTGGTAGGGGAGGGCGGCGACCGCGGCAGGGTCGGGTGGCAGAAGCAGGCCGTCGGCGGGGCCCGGCGCGGGTTCGGCGAGGGCAACCGACAGGCGCCGGTAGGCACGCCGTGCTTCCATGCCGGTGACCTTCTGTTCCATGACGGCGGGGATCAGCGCTTCCATGGGTCGCTCTGTGCGGGTGAGGCGCACGCCTCGCAATCGCCGGTGGAGTTGCCGGATCACCTCGTGCACCGGCTCGAACCCTCGGTCGTCATCCAGGAGTCCCGCGAGGCCCGGCGCGTGATCGAGCGCCCACGCCGCGCCCGTACCCCACGTCTGCACGAGCACGGCGCCGGTCGACGGATCCAGTTGGAGGTGCACGGTGGCGGGACCGTCGGGCGTGCGAGTGGCGCGCCAGGCCTGATCGATGCCGATGCGCATCGTAGGGTCACCGGTGCCGCGGCGTAGCGGGAACAACGTGCGCGCGAGATCCACAGGTCCGGGTGAAGGCATCACGCGAAGCTGAGCGTCCATGGCCGGCCAGACTAGCCCAGCCCGCAGACGCACCCTCCGACTAGGCTGGCTCGCGATGCCAACCGTCTACGACTTGACCCGCGAACAGCTCACCGACCGGTTGGTCGGGTGGGGTGAGCCGGCATTCCGCGCGAAGCAGGTGTGGTCCCAACTGTGGAAGCGCGCCGCGACCTACGATCAGATGTCGGACGTGTCGCCGGCGTTGCGCGAGCAACTCGCGGCAGACCTTCCCTTAGGGGTTGAGGTCCTCGACGAGCGCACGGCGGATCGGGGCGCGACTCGCAAGGCGCTGTTGCGGATCGGGGGTGAGCACGCGATCGAGACCGTGCTCATGGGCTACCGCGACCGTGTCACGGTCTGCGTGTCGTCGCAGTCAGGGTGTGCCATGGGATGCACGTTCTGCGCGACCGGGCAGATGGGTCTGCTCAACAACCTCACGGCGGGCGAGATCACGGCGCAGGCGGTGTGGGCGCGTCGAGAAGCGCTCCGCTTGCCTGACACCACACCGCAGCGGCTCACGAACGTCGTCTTCATGGGCATGGGGGAGCCGCTCGCCAACGAGCGACACGTCTTCAGCGCCGTCGCGCGGCTCACCGATCCGGAGGCATTCGGGTTGGGTTCGCGTCACGTCACCGTCTCGACGGTCGGACTCGTGCCCGGCATCCGACACCTCACGACGGCCCACCCCCAGGTGGGTCTCGCCGTGAGCTTCCACGCCGCGAGCGATGAGCTCCGCTCGCAACTGGTACCGCCCAACGATCTGTATCCACTCGCGGTGCTGGAGGAATCCATGGCTGCCTGGCGGACGGCGACGCACCGCCGTCCCTCGATCGAGTGGGCCATGATCGACAAGGTGAACGACACCGAGGAACAGGCTCATCTGCTCGTCCCCATCGCTCGCCGTCTCGGCGCGCACGTGAACCTGATCCCCTTGAATCCGACCCCGGGCTACCCGGTCGTTGGATCGTCACCGGCGCGCATCCGCCACTTCGTGGGTGTGCTCGAGCGGGCGAAGGTCAACGTGACGGTTCGTGACACCCGCGGCCGCACGATCGACGCCGCGTGTGGGCAACTCGCGCTCGCCGCACAAGCCTGACCCGCGCCGCCCTGTCGTGAGCGACGCCTCATGGCGTACGCAGGGGCGCGCCCTTGAGGCCGATATCGGCCCACATGATGCTCCAGCCGCCGAGGCTCGAGACGGCGAGGCGATCGAGTTCCGGACCGACGAAGCAGGGGTTCGCGGGCTGATTCAGCACGACGCCGTCGGGGTCCTCGGCCAGGATCT
>DATDJD010000148.1:0-2459 GCA_036520695.1 Actinomycetota bacterium | reverse complement strand
GCCTTGGCCTTCGACGTGTCGATCCGCGTGATGCGGGCGTGCGGATGATCGGCGTATCGGAACTTCGCATGGGCTTGGCCGGTGAGGGTCAAGTCGGCCGTGTAGCGCCCTGAGCCGGTGACCTTCTCCTTGCCGTCGGACCGCTGGAACGCGGCCGGTGCGATGGTCTCGGACGATCCCAACGGTGCTCCCTTCGGGTGTGCGGGTGGCGACCCCGGGCCCCTGCGCTCGTGTGGTCGCCCATGGTACGTCGAACACGTGCCGCGTGGCCGCCACTAGATCGCAACACCAAGATGCACGGTCCACCCCAAGGCCTCTGGGAACATGAGGGGTGATGGCTCCCCGCCCCACCCCTCGTTCGTTCGTCGTGTTCGCCGTGCTCGGCGGGCTCGTGTCACTCGTCGTGGGACTCGCGGGGTCGGTGATCCTCGGGATCGCCGCAGGGCTGGTCACGTTCGCGGTCGGGTTCGGGGCGGCCGTGGTGGTCTCCCGTCAGCGTGACACGACTGCCGACGGCGAACCTGAGGACCCCAGTCGTCGCCGGTTCCTGCTGGGCGCGGGCCTGGGTGGCCTGACCCTCGCGCTCGTGGGCGCCCCGATCGGCTGGATGGCTCGCAAGCTCGCTCGCCCCGATCCGCGACCGGTGCAACAGGCGATGGCAACCGACCTCGGCTCCGAATACATGGAGTTGGTCCGGCGCGCGTACATGCCGGGCCGTTCGGGCGACCTCCAACTGCTCCTGGCGCCGTTCAATAGCTCGAACTACGCGAATGAATCGGTCGCGCTGGTGCCGCAGGATCCGCGCACCAGCCACGCCAGCGTATGGATGTACCTCGAACGGATCCCTTTGGTGGTTCATGGACCGGGGATCGTCGTCGCAAGCGACAACACCGATCGCGTCACGCTCGCCGACCTCGCGCCGACGACCGCACAACTGATCGGCGCTCAGAGCTTCCCCGAGGACGAGCGCCAAGGTGCTCCACTCCCGCTGGCTACCGCACGGTCAGCGCGCACCCCCAAGGTCGTCATGACGTTCGTGATCGACGGGGGGGGATGGAACGTCCTGCAGCAATGGCCAGACGCCTGGCCCAACCTCAAGGCACTGATGGGCGAGGGTGCCAACTTCCGCAACGCGATCCACGGCTCGTTCCCGGCGGTGACGGCGTGCGCCCACGCCACGATCGGAACGGGTACCTACCCCGATGAACACGGGATCACCGGCCACAACATCCGTGACGCCGAAGGGGTGGTGCGCAAGGCCTACGGCGAGCTCGGCGAGGCCGATCCTGGCGACATCGTGCTCCCCACCCTCGCCGACCTCTGGTATGACGAGACCGGTGGCCAGGCCTGGGTCGGTGAGATCGGCTACCAGGTGTGGCACCTGGGCATGATGGGGTACGGCGGTCGCGACCGAGCCGACGGTTCCAAGCCGGTAGGGGTGTACTGGGATGAGGAGCACCTCGAGGATTGGGCGCCGCAGAACCCCGACCTGTACCGGCTTCCAGAGATCATGCCCGGCCGCGAGAACTTCGACGCGGGATACCAGGCGTTCTGGGACGCGCCGCCCGACTGGGACGAGGAGTTCACGCCCCAAGGGCGCCAGGCTCCATGTTGCAGCCCACCGGTCGTCACCTACCAGGGCGATCTCATCGAAGCGACATTGGACTCCGAACCCGTAGGCGAAGGTGACGCCACCTCGCTCCTGTACACGACCTTCAAGTCGCCCGACTACACCGGCCACATCTACGGCATGGCGTCCGAATGGGAACAGCTGCAGTTGGAAGCGGTCGACGCCGAGCTCGGTCGCGTGCGCCAGATGCTGGAAGACCGCTACCCCGGTGAATACGTGTTGATCGTGACCGCCGATCACGGTCAATGCCCACTCCCCGATTCCGAAGGCGGCGTTCGCCTCGACCCGATCCAACTCGATGAACACATCTCCGCGAACTTCTCGGGGGTCACGGGCGTGGTGCAGGAAGTCACGCCTCACGAGGTCTACCTGAACACCGCTCGCCTCTGGGACAACGGCGGAGCGACCGTGGAAGACGTCGCTGCGTCGTTGCAGCACTACCGGTACCGGCAGAACCTCGGTCCCTACGTGCCGGCCGACGCGATCGAACAGGATCTGCTGGACCGCGAGGAGTTCGCCGCGGTGTTCGCGAGCACGTACATGGACTCGATCGCCGATGCCGATCTCGCACCGTTGGGCGACACCGCCTACCCGGAGGGCGACGAGATGGGGATCCCCGTCATCCCCTGAGGCGAACGCCCTCCGGATCGAACAGCGTGGTTCCGGCCACCGACGCGTTCAACCGTTCGTCGAAGGACCCGACCGTCACCTGATCACCCGTCGTCATCGCCGATGGCACCCAGGCGTAGGCGATGCTCCGTTCGACGGACGGGCCGTAGGCGGCACTCGTGACGTAGCCGATCGGTTCATCGTCGACGAACACCGGTTC
>DATDJD010000147.1:0-2371 GCA_036520695.1 Actinomycetota bacterium | reverse complement strand
TGGGTGGCCAGGACCACGTGGTCGTACCTGGCCGCGCTCCCATCGGCCGCACGAACGAGGACGTCGTCACGGCCTCGATCGATCGCCAGGACGGGTGTCTCGGTTCGCACGTCGGGAAGCGAGGAGGCGAGTCGCCGGACGTACTCGCGGCTGCCTCCCGCCACCGTGCGCCACTGGGGACGGTCGCCCAGATCCAGTAACCCGTGGTTGTCCAGGAATCCGGCCATCGTGGCGGCGGGGTAGGAGAGCATCTCCTCCAGACGCGATGACCAGATGCACGCCACCATCGGCAGCAAGAAGTCGTCGCGGAACGCCTCGGAGTACCCACCCTGTTCGAGGAAGGACTCCGTCGACAGATCCGAGTCGCCGGCACCTAGCGCCTTCGCCTCACGCGTGAAACGGATGATCTCGCCGACCATGCGCAGGTAGCGGGGCCGGAGCAGGTTGGACGGTTGGGCGGCCAGGCCAGCGAGCCGCGCCCGGTACTCGAAGGCGCCGCGGTCGATCGACACGGAGAACGACATGTCACTCGTGTCGGTCGGCACCCCGAGGAACTCGAAGAGCTGGACCAGGTGTGGGTAGTTACGTTCGTTGTAGACGATGAATCCGGTATCCACCGGAACCGTTCGGCCGCGGTCCCGGATCTCGGCGGTGTTGGCGTGTCCGCCCAGCGTGGCGCCGGCCTCATACACGGTGACGTCGTGGGCGCGTGCCAAGGCCCATGCGGCGCCCAGGCCCGACACCCCGCTCCCGATCACGGCGATCTTCACGTGTTCCTGCCCTCGAACTTCCGTTGCTCGTCGATGTGTGCGTTCGGAGGTGCTTCGCGGCACCTGAGGCCCCGGATGGCTCAGCGAGGTAGGCTGACGGTCGCGGTTGGCCCATCCATGGGTTTCCGCGACCAGCCTGACAGACGACGTGCAGAGGTTCCGGTGCAGAACCTGTGCAACCGGATCGGCGCTTGCGCCGCCGCCATCGAGAGGACCTGCACATGACGAATCCCCGCCCCGTCTCCGACGAGAACGTGCTCCACGAGTTGATGCCCCTGGTCGAGAAGTCCCTCGACCGACACGTGGGGGCCACCAACGAGTGGTTCCCACACGACTACGTGCCCTACGAAGAGGGACGCAACTTCGTCAAGGAGCCGTGGCAGTCCAGCGATTCCCGGCTCCCTGACATCGCGCAGACGGCGCTGGAGATCAACCTGCTCACCGAGGACAACCTGCCCTACTACCACCTCGCGCTCTGGCGCACGTTCGGAGACGAAGAGGCATGGGGCGAATGGGTCCGCCGGTGGACCGCCGAGGAAGGCCGTCACGCCATCGTGATCCGCGACTACCTGACGGTGACGCGCGGCTGCGACCCCACGGCTCTGGAACAGGGACGCATGGATCAGGCGTTGCGGGGCTGGTACCCCGAGTTCGCCGAGCAGGGACCGCTCGACGGTGTCGTGTTCACGACGCTGCAGGAGTTGGCGACCCGCATCTCGCACCGCAACACGGGGGCCATCACCGATGACGACACGGCGGAGAAACTCTGCTCACGCGTGGCCACCGACGAGAACCTGCACTACGTCTTCTACCGCGACATGGCCGTGCAGGCCATCGAACTCAACCCGTCAGCCATGGTCGAGGCGATGCATCGCCAGATCACGAACTTCGCCATGCCGGGTGCCGGGATCCCCGGGTTCAGGGAGAAGGCGAAGGCGATGGCGCAGGCAGGCATCTACAACCTGCGCATCCACCTCGATCAGGTGGTGCGCCCGGTGCTGGAGAAGCATTGGAAGCTCGCCGACATCCAGGGCCTCACCGACGAAGCCAAGGCCAAGCGCGAGGCCATCTACGCCTACCTCGAGCGCCTCGATCGCGTCGCCACGAAGATCGGGGACCCGCTCGGCCCGGTGCGGGGCGACCTATCCAGCGATCCCATCGGCCAAGCCTGAGCTCCCGACGCCTGTCAGGATGACGCGACGTCGTAGGTCGCATTCGACCGGCTCGACGGCGTCGCGCTCGTCTGATGCTCGTTCGTGATCACGAGCACGGCGGCGTTGCAGACGCTGGTGTCGACGTTCGTGTGTACCGCGTCGGTGGACCCCCGAGCGACCGATGGACCCGACAGCACCGTGACCTGTTGGCCCGCTCGGCACGCGACGCTCGTCCGCAGCACACCGCCTCCGTCCTGGGCATCCACGGTGAGCGAGATCGACGACGTGATCGGGAGCCTGACCCAATCGAGCGCGAAGTCGTTCGCGATCTTCTCATCGGTCAGCTGGGCACCGACCGATCCGATCGAGGCGGTGTCGCTGTTCGGTCCGGCGATCGCGACGTAGGAGGGTCCCTCCTCCAGGCAGAACCGCGTCTCGGTCTGGCCG
>DATDJD010000146.1:0-2047 GCA_036520695.1 Actinomycetota bacterium | reverse complement strand
GACGCTCAACGCGGTCGCCAACGCCCAGCCGTTGTGGGCCGCCCACGAGTCCCAGATGGACGACCTCACGATCCCGTTCCTCGGCGAACCCCGCTGGCGGTGGCAGTACCCGTTCGGCAGCCTGGTGCGTGCAGGGGCGATACTGGCGATGGGCAGCGATTGGAGTGTCTCGAGCCCCGATCCCCTCGAGGAGATCCACGTCGCTGTGAACCGCCGCATGTCCCCGGACTACCACCACAAGGTCGAACGCCACGACACATTCCTGCCCGATGAATGCCTCGATCTGGCGACGGCTCTCGCTGCCTTCACGATGGGCTCGGCATACGCGAACCACCTCGACGGGCAGACCGGTTCGATCGAGGCGGGCAAGTTCGCCGACCTCGCCGTCATCGATCGGAACCTGTTCGAGCATCCGACGGAGGAGATCGCCCAAGCCACCGTGCAACAGACGTACGTGGAAGGGGAGCGGGTCTACGCCGCTTCCGACGACTGACGGGGGAGAGACGAGGGGAAGGAACGATGCAACGGACACACCGGCTCTGGATCGTCATCATCATCGCGATGATGGTTGCGATCCTCGCACCCACGCCAGGAGGAGCGCGTCCATCCGGGGAACCGCGGGATGGAGCGTTCACCTGTCGCGCCAGCGCCACCAAACTCGGTGATGAGATCACCGTGACCTTCACGCTGCGCACAGGGACCGCCGGACGGCGCTGGCAGATCCGCATCTGGGACAACGACGTCCGGCTGCTGTCCAGGGAGCGGGTCACCAATGAGGCGGGCAACATCACGGTACGGGCGGGCGCCGAGAACCTCCCGCATCAGGATGTGTTCCGGTTCCGCGCCACGCACGCATCCAGAGGTTCTGTGTGCCGGGTGACCGACCTACGGGTCTGACGTCCTGACCTGTAGTCAAAGCCCCGGCTCGGCCGGCCGAGGGCTCGGTGCTAGCATGGTCGGCATCGGTTGAACGGCTGTTCAGGGACCCGCCTGACCGACCGATATCACCAGCAACGCAAGCGGCCTTGCACGCTGCCGACCATAGGAGGATCCACGCCCATGCCCGTCCAGTCCCCGATCGCGCCGGAGCTGCTGCAAGCGGTGTTGGCGCCCACGCTGGGCACGGCACGGACGCTCCCGGCGGAGGCCTACACGTCGAAGGAGGTATTCGATTGGGAGGTCGAGCACTTCTTCGAGGCAGGTTGGGTCTGCATCGGCCGGACCGACGAGTTGCCGGATCCGGGCGATCAGAAGGCGTTCAGGATCGGCACCGAGGGCATACTGGTCGTGCGCGACCTCGAGGGTGGACTGCGCGCCTTCTACAACACCTGTCGTCACCGGGGCCACGAGCTCCTCGAACCCGGCACGACCCGGAACATGCGCGCGATCAAGTGCCCCTACCACGCGTGGGTCTACCTACTCGACGGTTCGCTCGGAGCCGCTCCACGCTTCGGCGACCTCGACGGGTTCGACAAGTCTGAGTACCCGCTCATCGCGGCCAGGGTGCAGGAGTGGCTCGGGTGGATCTTCGTGAACGCCGACGGTTCGGCTCCTGCGCTCGCCGACTCGATCGGCAACCTCGATGGACTCGTGTCCGCCTGGGAGCCCGAGCGCATGTTCGTCGGCGCCACCCACGAATACGTGATCGAAGCCAACTGGAAGACGATCACCGAGAACTACCACGAGTGCTACCACTGCCCCTCGATCCACCCCGAGCTCTGCGTCGTGACACCGGTCGATTCCGGTGAGAACTTCCCGCACGACGGCCTGTGGGTCGGTGGCTCGATGGTGCTGAAGGACTTCGCCGAGACGATGTCCTTGACGGGGGAGTCATGGGGCGTACCGGTCCGCGGCCTGGATGCCCACCAGCGACGCGAGGTGTACTACTTCGGACTGTTCCCCAACTTGCTCCTCAGCCTGCACCCCGACTACATCATGAGTCACCGGTTCGAGCCGCTCGGCCCGGGCCAGAGCAAGGTCGAGTGCCAGTGGCTGTTCCCGCCCGAGGCGAAGGAGCGCGCCGACTTCTCGCCCGACTACGCGAGTG
>DATDJD010000145.1:0-20076 GCA_036520695.1 Actinomycetota bacterium | reverse complement strand
AACTGCGGCAAGGGCATCACCCCCGAGCAAGCAGCCACGATCGCCAGCGGATTCGTGGACGCATTCGCCTGTACCAGCAACGCCCCCGAACCCCAGAACTGCGAGGACTGAAGGGTGGGTGTCCCTAGGACACCGAGCAGCCCCCAGCGTTGCACGTGATGACGCCGTGTTCGAACGTTGCCGTCGTGTTTCCGGCGTCGCCGTGGACCCGCGAGGTAGGGAAACCGAGAGATCCCCCCGCCGCATCTCGCCGTAGGTAGAGCTTCAACACCGGCCCCCAGAGCGCATGTGCCTTGGCGCCGGACTTCGCATAGATCCGTCCGTGCTTGAAGATCACCCTGGTCCCGGTCGAGCCGCCGCCGTTGAGCGTTCCGACCTGAGACGTCGGCAGGCCGAGTTTGCCCTTGGTGCCTCCGACGGCGAGGTACTCCTTGTTGATCGACCCTTTGAGCCACACGGTGACGTCGGCGTGCGCGTTGCGGTAGATGCCCCCCTGCTTGAACTTCTGACGAGAGCCGCCGGGCACCGACACCACCGGCGATGTCGGCAGGCCGGGCTTGCACATCAGGGCGTCGTACCGATCACGGATCGCGCCGGTGACGTTCTTGTTCTCGTCGACCCAGATACGTCCGTCCCACGCCGAGATGGCCGAACGAAGTTCGGCACCGCTCACCCGAGCCGAACCAGACGCGCCTTTCACGGTGGCGGTGATGACTCGCCCGCCGCTGCCGCGTTCGATCTTCGGGAATCCTCGCACCGTGCCGATACCGCCGGTGTAGGGAGCGAGCCGACTCGTGAGTTCGGACGCGGTGAGTCTCCGCTTCCAGTCCGTCCAGGGGTTCGCGGCGGTGTCCTCCCCGGGATCGCATTCGGCCTTGAGGTACGGCATCGCGAACGCTGGGTCCCCCCCATGCCAGACATCCTCGACGCTGTCGGAGTGACCACCGTCCGATGCAGCGAACACCGCAAGGATGGCGTCGCCGTTGTGCGTGACGATGCGCTTCCGTGTGGCATCCACGGCGTGCACCCATCGCTTCCCTAGAGCACCGCTCTCCTTCGTGTCACCGATGTACACCTGATCGTTGGCTCCATCGGTGATGTCACAGTTGCAGTAGGACCGGGCACCGTTGGTTCGGACCGTGTTGGTCGCGAAGGTGCGGGAGGCGACGGCCTGTGTTTGCAGAGCCTGCTTCGGCCATGAGCTGGGCATCTCGCCGATCCCATACAGGTATTGCTCCAGAGCGATCGGAAGGATGGCGCGCACTCGCCAGGCACCGCCGGTTCGGTACAGGTTGAACTCCAGGTGCGAGCGATTGTAGGTGTAGCCCACGCCGGAGACCGCGTCGGCCTCAGGCACGAAGACCTTGGAGCCTTCGTCGGCGTAAGTGGCGAACAGATCGGAAGCGCCGCCACCCCACCGTGTGCCCACCAGTTCGCCGGCGCTATCGCGAACGGCGAAACCGGTGCGGGTCGCCTTGACCGTCCATGTCTTGCTCTTGGGGATCGTGCCCACCGCGGTGCCTCGGGGTTCGCCGACCCAGAGCTTCACGGGACCGGAACGAGCGCCGAGATGGATCTTCGACCGGTCGTAGGTCAGCCCCACCCGGAGTTTCTTCACGGGGTTCCGGTCTGCCTGGACCTCCGTCCCTCGATAGAAGTTGGCCAGGATCTTGCGGTACTTCCAGCCCTGCAGTGCAAGTCCGTAGGACCCCCACTGCGACATACCCAGACCGTGGCCGTATCCCGAACCGTAGAAGGTGAACCCGCCACGCTCAGCCGTTCGCTGCCCGGCAGGGGCCGGCGGCGCACCGGCGAAGGGATCATCGGTCACACCGGGCACGGTGGTTCCCGATCCCGCTGCGAGGGCCGCGGGGCCGATGAGGCACAGCGCCAGGGTCATCGCAACGATGGACGTGATGGAGCGACGCATGAGCAGGGTGGGTCCTCCGTCGGTCGAGTTTTCGACGCTACCATGGGTTCTCGGGCTGGCTTCGCTGCGTTGCTCATCGGCCGAGTGCCTGGCGTGGTTGAGTCAGGCGGGGTCTGCGGTGGTGCCGGCAGGCACCTTGACACCTTCGAGCACGACCCCCGGACCGACAGCGGCACCTTCCCCGAATACGCTGCCCTGCACCGTTGCTGCGGCACCCACGCGCGATCCGAAACCAAGGATCGAGTCGACCACCCTGGCGCCGGGTTCCACGACGGATCCGGCCATGATCACCGAATCGTCGATCTGCGCGTCAGCACCGACGATGGCGCCGGACCCGACCGCGACCCACCGACCCAGGTGCGAGCGCAGGTCCACCTCCGCATCCTCAGCGACCCAAGGAGCGGGGTAGGCCACGTCGTGGACCTTGCCTTCCATCATGTCGAAGTGGGCCTGCAGGTACTTCTCAGGGGTGCCCAGATCGAGCCAATACGCGTTCGAAGCGAAACCGACGACCGTGCGCCCTGCCTCGATCACCCGGGGGAAGATGTCCCGTTCGATCGATGCGGCGATGCCCGGCTGCCACGCGTTGAGCGCAGCGGGATCGAGCAGATAGGTCCCTGCGTTCACGTCGCCGGGGACCAGGTGCTCTGGCTTCTCCCGGAACTCCGTCACCCGACCATCGGGTGTGGTCACGACGAGCCCGAACGCCCGCGCATCCTCGACGTGATGCAGCGCGATCGTGACGTCGGCCGCCCGCTCACGATGGAGGGTCAGCATCGTCGTCAGGTCGAGATCGGTGAGGATGTCACCGTTGAGCGCGAAGAACGGCTCGTCCCCCAGCCGGTCGAGCGCGTTGACGATGGCGCCGCCGGTACCCAGGGGTTCGCGCTCGGTGACCCACGTGATGGCAGGCTCACCACGACGTGCCTCGATGAACGGCTCGAAGGTCGACTCGAGGTAAGGAGAGGACAGCACCACCTCGTGCACCCCATGGCGAGCGAGGTGGTCCAGCACGTGGTCCAGCGACCGTCTGTCCATGAGCGGCAACAACGGTTTCGGCATCGTCTCGGTCAAGGGACGGAGCCGGGTCCCTTCCCCGCCGACCAACACGACCGCCTTCATCGACCCTTCACCCTCCCCAGCACCCATTCCAGTTCGGCTCGTGCACGGAGTGCGCACCACGCGAACGGCAGCGTGATGCGCCGCCAGCCGTGCGCTCGATGACGAGCGTAGTAGCGGTAGATGCTGTTCGAGTGCATCAGCAGGCTCCGACGGGTCCTCCCGGTCGACACGCCTGCCTCATGCACGATCTCGACGGCACTCGTGTAGAAGGACGTCCGACCCACATCGCGCAGCCGGGTCGCCAGATCGAGTTCCTCGCCGTACAACGGGAACCCTTCGTCGAGGAAGCGCACTTCCTCGAGCGCCTCGCGGGAGAGCAACATGCAACATCCGCTGACCCAGTCGACCTCGCGGTCGGTACTGCGGTCCCAGCCTTCCAGGTGGTAGCGGCGTGTGAACCGATTCTGCGGAAGCGCCGTCCCGAGGAAGGCGTGGCCGACGGCATCGGTGACGCTTGGGAACGGCCGACCACTCGCGTACACCGATCCATCGGAATTGCGCACCGTGGGACCGACGATGCCCGGGTGTGCCCGCGAGCGGGCGACGTCGACATAGTCGGCCAGGGTGCCGCCCCACCACTCCGTGTCGGGGTTCAGCAGCAGTACCCACGGCGCCGTGGTCTCGCGGATCCCCTGGTTCCAGGCGGGCGAGAGATAGACGTTCGTGGCGTTCTCGATCAGTCGTGCCCACGGGTGCGCCGCAACGGCCCTCGTCTGCGAACCATCGTGCGAGGCGTTGTCGATCACGAGCACGTCGATGATGATGTCTCCACGGTGGCTATGGAGAGAGCCCAGGCAACGCTCCAGGTAGTCGCCGGTGTTGTAGTTGACGATGACGACGGCCAGGTCAGCCGGGATCGGATCGGTGGTCATGAATGCGGGGTCTGCGCGACCAACACGATGCCGGTCATGATGAAGAAGACGCCCGCCCACCGGAGCGGAGGGATCTGCTCGTGCAGCACGAACCGATCCGCCAACAGGATCAGCACGTAGGAAAGGGACGCGAACGGGTAGGCGAACGAGAGGGAAGCCCGCGACAGCACCGCGAGCCACACGAACGCCGAGAGTCCGAACAGGAACAGGCCTCCCCACACCGCGGGCGTGGTCACCACGTCGCGCAACGACCCGGCGTTCAGGTGTAACTCGCCGCTGTTGGCCGCGACCTGGTTCATGCCGTGCTTGAGCGTGAGCTGGGCCAGGGCGGCGAAGGCCACAGACATCAGGATCAAGCCGATCAGCATCATGCGGTTCTTCCTTCCTCGTTGGGGTTGACCTCGTTGGAGGTGGTCCAGATGCGCTTCGTGCGCCTCAGGATCGATGACGGGCGGGTTCGGGTTCACAGGTCCTCCACTTGCGCGCCGGCGACGACATCGAGCTGTCGTGCGGTGCGCCCTTCCTCCGGCACCTGCAGGAGGTAGCGCTGGGTCTGGACGTGGTAGATGCGGCCGTCGAGCGACGAGAGGCCGATCGTGACGAAGTACTTGCCGCCGGACCAATCGGCGGGCGGCACACGGAAACGGATGCGCTTCTTGCCGTCGACCGCTCCGATGTCCACGCCCATGGCCGAGGTTCGACCGTCCACGACGGCGTGGTTCGTGGCCGCCGACACCACCGCGAACGATGCGTCGAGGTCCGCGACGGGCTCGTTCGAGCGCACATCCACGATGATCGTGAGCTCGGCCCCGGGCCAGACGGTGCCGTTGCCGTCACCGCCGGAATCGAAGCTGACGGACGCGATCTCGACCTCGCGGGAACCTTCCTCTGCCACGAACGACGGATCGCGAGAGAGCAAGCGATGACGCAGTTCACGCACCACCTCGGCGGGTTCACCGTCCATGTGCAGCCGACCGTGATCGAGCATGACGGCCCGGTCGCAGACATCGATGACGGTGTCGAGCGCATGGGTCACCAGCACGATCGTGCGGCCCTCACCCTGGAACTGCCGCACCCGGTCCACGCACCGCTGCTGGAAGGATTCATCACCGACGGCGAGGACCTCGTCGATCAGCAGGATCTCTGGATCCACATGCACCGCCACCGCGAACCCGAGTCGGACCAGCATGCCCGAGGAATAGAACTTGACCTGGTTGTCCATGAAGTCCTGCAGTTCGGCGAACGCCACGATGTCCTCGTATACGAGGTCGGTATCGCGCCGAGTGAGACCTAGGAACGATGCGTTGAGGTAGACGTTCTCGCGGCCGGTGAGCTCCGGGTGGAAACCCGCGCCCAGTTCCAAGAGGGCAGCCATGCGACCCCGGTAGTTGATCGTGCCGGTCGTGGGACGAAGGATCCCTGCGATGCACTTGAGCAACGTGGTCTTGCCGGACCCGTTGTGCCCGATCAGCCCGATCGAGGCCCCCTGCGCCACCTCGAACGACACGTCGTGGAGCGCCCAGAAGTCCTCAGCCTTGGACTTGGTCACCAGCAAACGTTGTTTCACGCTGCTCGGCTTCTCGCGGTACAGGCGGAATGACTTGGAGATGTCGTTGATCTCGATCGCGGTGGTCACAGTTCCTCCGCGAAGTCGCCCGACAGACGGAAGAAGAGCCGCCAGGTGCCGTAGAACAGCGCGATCGAAACCACCAACACCAGCGCGAGGACACCGGCGTTCCAGGCGACCGAGACGGCCGGCAGGACCTGCTGTCCGTCCTGCACCGGGTTGCCATAGAGGGCGCGTTGGAACCCGAGCACGATCGGGGTCAGGGGGTTGGCGAGATACAGGTTCCAGAGGCTGATGCCTGCGATCTGCTCATCGGCGAGCGAGCTCTGCACCAGCGCCCCTTGGTAGACGATGGGCGTCATCCAGAACCACACGAGCAGGCCGAGGTTCAACAGGTGCTGCACGTCGCGGTAGCGCACGTTGAGTGCCGACGCCCAGAACGTCGTCGCCGTGGTGAACACCAGCAGGGTCAGGATCGCGAGGGGATACAGGAGCAACGTCGCGACCGAGAACCCATGCCCGGTCACCACGATGAACACCAGCAACACGGACGACTGCAGCATGAAGTCAACGATCGCCACGCCCACCGCGGACAACGGCAGGATCTCGCGAGGGAACGCGACCTTCTTCACCAGGTTCGCGTTGTCGATCACCGAGCGCGACCCCTGCAGCAGCGCAGCCGAGAACAGGTTCCAGGCGAGCAACCCTGAGAGCAGGAAGATCGGGAACGAGGGCACACGGTTGCCGAGCACCACCACCACGAACGAGAAGACCGCCAGGAACACGATGGGGTTGAGGACCGACCACAGGGCGCCCAGGACCGAGGCCGTGTATTTCACCTTCAGTTCCTTGCGGATCAGGTTGAGCAGGATCTCGCGGTAGGACCAGAGTTCGCGCACGCGTGTGCGCACCCGCAGGCTGGGCGCCTCGGACGTGCGTTGGGTGAGCGTTTCGGTGGCGATGACGGCACTCCCTCGTGGACCGCGAACGCGCTGGTCAGCGGCGGTCGGCGCGGCGGCACGAGTCTAGCAACGGCCCCGCCGCAGGCCGACGCGAGCCTATGACGTTCCCTTGAAGCTCTCCAATGCCCGCGCGTACTCCATGCCGAACCCGTCGGCCACCATGGTCTCGGTGATACCCACGTCGACCAGCGACTTGCCCCAGATCGCCATCGCCTTGCGGGCGGGGTCACGCACGAGCGTGAGGGTCTGCTCGATCGCGTCCTCATAGCCGTGGGCCGTTGCCTCGCTCTCGCGACGCGCTCTCATGTTGGCAGCGGCTGCCTGGCCCATCCGTGCCCGAAGAGGGTCGTCATCGACCAGCGTCGTGATCCTCGTCGCCAGTTCGCCGGGGTCGACCGGACCCGGGGCGACCAGGAGCACGCAGTCGTCGGCGACATCGAGATAGGTCCCGGTGGCACTCACCACCGACGGCACACCCGCTTGCATCGCGCGCGCGAGTGACCCACTCACCTCACCACGATGGGGGAAGCGCAGGTCGACCACGACATCGGCGGCGGCCAGCCATCCGAGGAAATCGGCGTCGTCCACATCGGGGAACACGCTCACGCGGTCGGCGACACGAGCCGCTTCGATCGCGGGCCCGACGTCATACCCCTCGATCCGCCGGCCGACGATCGCGACGTGCGCATCGCTCGGCAGCTGCGTGGCGGCCGAGACGAGCGCATCGAGTTGCTTCGCTTCGTTCATGTCCCCAGGTGCGACGACCAGACGCCGCATGCCGCGCGCCTCGAGCGGCGCACGCAACTGGCGAGCTCGTGTGACCGCCCCTCGCAACGCGGCCTCCGACTCGACCACTGGGTGCGGGACCACGAAGACGGGGGTTCGACAGCCGGCCTCCTCCAGGTATCGCCGACAGAAGTCGCTGTGCACGATGATCCCCCGGGCGCGTCGAGCGACGTGTGCCGCCCAGGGCTCACGCAGCGGTTCGTTGCGCACGACGTCGGGCGAGCTGAGGTTGCCCCGCAGACGCCCGGCCTCCCGGGCTGCCATGTACCCCAAGGGGTCGCCGGCGGTCTTCAGTCCGTTGACGAAATCATCCAGCGCCAGGTCGTGCAATACGATCAGCGCGTTGGTCAAGAACGCCGCCCGGTAGATCTCCAGGTGGAACTCCACGTTGTTGCCCAGCTGGAAGATGCCCAGGTGGTAGCCGGGGAAACGGATCGTGTCCTGACGCTCGATCGGCCAGATCACGTCCATCCGATGTCGATCGTTGAACCCGATCCGATCGAGCCCATCCAGCACCGCGCGGTCGTAGGTTGCGATGCCGGTGGGCGCCGGCGGTAACGGTCCACAGAACACCAGCTCGCCAGCCGAACCGGGACCCGTCCCGTGTTCGACCCGTACCTCGTGTGGGCCGCGAACCGTCCTCACCAGCCGGGCGGTACGCGCCCGAACGCCCGTTCCGGCCATCAGTCCAACAGCCGGGCGACGACGTCGGGCCAGCGGGGCACCTCGGCCATGATCAGTTCCTTGCCGGCCTGCCCCATGCGCTGCGCTGCCACTCGGTCGGCATGCAGCCGGTCGAACGCATCGGCGATCGCCTTCGGTTCGGGCGATGCGACGATCCCCGTGTCGCCGTCCCGCACGAACTCGAGCGGCCCGCCACTGTCGCTGAGCGTGACGACGGGACGTTCGGCGGCCATCCCCTCCAGGGTGACGTAGCCGTAGTCCTCGTCGAAGGGTCCGAAGTAGACGCCGAGCGCCGACAGGTACAGATCCTCGAGGCGCTCGTCGCTGATCCCGATCTCGAAGCTGACGCGGTCGGTGAGACCGAGGCGCTGCACCCGATCGCGGAGCTGCTGTTCGTCGGGACCGCGGCCGACCAGGATCAGGTTCACCGCGGTCTTCACATGCGCCATGGCATCGATCACCAGCGATTGGCGCTTGAGCGACTCCATGCGGCTTGGGAACAGGATGTGATCGCCCGAAGGCCCTGGCTCCCGGTCGAGGAGGCGTTCGCTCAGCCCCGAAGGGTGATAGAGCGTCTCGGCGGGGATCCGCAGCGACGACCAGAGCCGTTCCTTGACGTTGTTGGAGTTGGTGAAGACGCGCTTGGCCTCACCCAGCGCGACGCGATCGGCCTCCCAGACCATGTCGCGCACGGCCGCCCCGTCGTCCTGGCGCTTGAGGTCGGCGTAGTCGGGGTGGTCCCACAGTTCGTACGCCGTCCGGTGCTGGTGGATCAACCACACGACCTTGCGTTCGTGCTGGGCGAGGTAGGCGGGGAACTTCAGCCCGATCACGGCGTCGACCTTCAGGCCGTTGGACTCGGTGATGTCGAAACTGCGCCACACGGCCATCTGGTGGGCGAGTTGACTGGGTGGGTACCACTTGCCGGCGATCTGGACCAGATCGGCGTCATGCCCAGCGGCCCTCAGGGCGGTCACGAGCGACTCGGCGTGCGTTTCGGCGCCACCGCGCACGAACGCGGTCTGAGGGTGCAGGACCGCGATCCTCACGTGGCGTCGTCCCGTCGGGTCGTCCCCGCGGAGCCATCACGCTCGGCGTCAAGCTCGGTCCGCAGTCGGTCGACCTCGGCTTCCAAGATCATGACCTTCTCGGCGAGGCTGGTCGTGAGCTCCGCGTGGTCGGCGATCAATCGGTCGTAGCGCCACGTCGCGGGGCGCATCACTCGCCACAACCGGTACTTGATCTGGCGACGCGCTCGCGACGGTGAAGCGAGGTTCCCCTCCCCCATCGGGATCACGAGCGTCTCGTCGGTCCGAAGCTGGGCGGCCAGATCGTGGAGGCGGTCGCGGACCTCCGGGGTGTCCATGCGACCACGGGCGGCAGAGTCGCGCGCCCAGTACATCTCACGCACCAGGTCGTCCTGGGGATCGTGCTCGGGCGTCACGGGAGTGGATCCGGCCATCGCGACCGAGGCTAGCACCCGCCTGTCACGGTTCCGTGGTGTTCGCCCGCGCCGATGCCGTTGGCGCAGGTCGTTCTCGATCTCTGTCGCTCCCAGCCTTCCGCGCCCAGATGGCGAAGTCTTGCGCATTGCCGCGCTCGTCGGGGTTCATGAAGACGACCTCGACTTCGTCGAAACCGACGTGCTCGGCCATCAGGGACAGCGTGTCGGGGTGCCCGGGCCACGTGTGCGTCACATCGGCCAGGAAGTACGCCGTCAGCGCTTCAGGGTTGAGAGCGTTGATCGTCTCCACGAGGAGCGCGCCACCCGGAGCGAGCAGCTTATGAGCGCCATCGAACAGGTCGATCCAGCGGCTCCGCGGCAGATGCTCGATGAGCTGGATCGCGCTGATGGCACCCGGAGCCTCCCCTCGTCGGCTCGCGAGGAATCCGAACACGTCGGCGAGTGTGGCGTCGATGCCCTGGGCCCTGCAGGCCTCGACACCCGCGGGCGAGCTGTCCACGCCCTCCACGCCCCAGCCCCATTCGCGCACGAGGGCCCCGAACTCTCCGAGACCGCATCCCAGATCGATCCACAAGGGAGGCGACGCATCGTGGCCGTTCGCGATCGCACGCAGCTCCTCGCGCAGCGATACGGCCAAGTGCTCGTACCCTCGCAGTCGATCGAGCACCGATCCCGAGCTGCCGCGCATACGGGCCTCGAACGCCCAATAGAAGGCATCGGGGATCGCTCCCGCACCCTCGGCATCGGCTGGACCGGAGCGACCCGCGGGGTCGGCTGCGGATGATCGCAAGGAACCGATCGCGTGGTCGAGCCGATCGATATCGCCACGGAGTCGGTCGATGTGGGCGTTGGCGGCCAGCAGCTGCTCCGCAAGTTCGAGCGCGACACTCGCCTGCGCGGTCGCGAGCCGGTCGTACCGACGGGTCGCCGGTCTCGTGGCGCGGAACACACCGCGCTTCACGCTGCCCTTGATCGCCGAGCCCGACGCGAGGTAGGGCTCTTCAGCGGGCAGGGCCACCGACTGCGCGGTCTGCAGGTCCGCGACCAGCTCCTGCAGGCGAGAGATCAGCTGCTCGGTCGCCTCCTGGCCGTTCGGCTCGGTCACCGGGCGAGCGTAGCAGGGCACTCCGCGTCAACTCGGGCTGAGGACCTGCTGCAGGAAGGCTTCCAGTCCCACGTCGAGGGACGGCATCGGAGCCGAACCCAGCCCGTCGACGAACACGCTGGTGAGGGCACAGTTCGCGGGCCGTGGTGCGGGGAGCGCCAGCTCTCGTGCGAGTTGGGGCTGGACCTCACCGGTCAATCCACCCAGTTCACGAACCCTCGTCAGCACGTCGAACCAGGATGCAGGCTGTGGGCCTGCGAGGTGGTAGGTGCCGAAGCGGCCTGTGAGCACGAGGGGCAGCAGCCGTTCGGCGAGGTGACCCACGTAGGTTGGCGACCCGATCCGGTCCGTCAATCCGCCCGCGGACCCACCCGCGGCCATCCGCTTCGTCGCCTCCGTCAGGTAGTCGGCTCCTCCGCCGTAGACGTGACCCACACGCACGATGAACGACGACGGCACCAGGTCACGAACGAATCGCTCCCCCGCCAGCTTCGACCGTCCGTACACAGACAGCGGGGCAGGCGTGTCGGTCTCGTCGTACGGGGCACCCTTCGTGCCATCGAATACGTAGTCGGTCGAGACGTGCACCACGGTCGCGCCGCAATCTCGAGCGGCCAGCGCCAGGTTCTGGGGTCCCACCGCGTTGTCACGGAACGCACGTTCGGGATCGGACTCGTTCGCGTCGACCGCGGTGAAGGCCGCGAAGTTGATCACCACGTCGGGCGCGAGCAGCGGCACCGTGGCACGGACCGCGCCATGATCGCCGATATCCAGATCCGAGTGCGTGCACTCGTGCACCTGATGGTGGGCGGGCACCTGGGCCAGGAACGCACGTCCCAGGCCCCCTCCCGAGCCGGTCACGAGCAGCTTCACGACGAAGCCTTCTTCATGAGGAAGCCTTCTTCATGACGAAGCCTTCGCTCGCATGGTGAGGACCCAGTCGGTGTGATCTCGGTACCAGGCCACCGTGCGCGCGAGTCCTTCATCGAACGGGACCTCAGGGCGCCAATCCAGCTCGTGGAGACGCTCGCTGGTGACGCCGTAGCGCAGATCGTGTCCGGGGCGGTCTGGAACGAACGTCACCGAGGATTCGTCGGCACCGGCCAGGGCGCACACACGGCGGGCGAGCTCCAGGTTCGTGAGCTCCGTCCCGTCGCCGATGTTGAACACATCGCCAGGCTCGCCGTGGCGCAGGGCGGTGATGCAGGCGTGTGCCCAATCGGTGACGTACAACCACTCGCGTGACTGTGCACCGCGGTCATAGACGGGAAGAGGGCGCCCTTCCAACGCCGCCGTTGCGAACACCGGGATGGCCTTCTCCGGGTTCTGCCGAGGACCGAACGCGTTGGTGCCGCGGACGATCCAGACGGGGGTGCCGTAGGTGATGCCGTATGAGCGCGCCAGCAACTCGGCGCTCGCTTTGCTCGCCGCGTACGGACTACGGGGTCGGATCGGGGCGTCCTCGGAGAACGCGCCGTCGGGTTCGTTCTGCCCGTACACCTCGTCGGTCGACACCAACAGCAGTGGACGCTCGTGGTCGCGACAGGCGTCCAGCACCACCTGCGTCCCCACGACGTTCGTCATGACGAACTCGGCGGGGCCTGCGATCGACCGGTCGACGTGGGTCTCGGCCGCCGCGTGGACCACGCGGTCGGTCTCGGCCACCAAGGGAGCGACGACCGACGGATCGGTGACGTCACCGTGCACGAACCGCATCCGGTCATCGCCCTCGTGGTCGGCCAGGTTCGCACGCGATCCGGCATAGGTGAGCTTGTCGAGCACGGTGACCCGCGTGGTGCCCCCGGCCAGCAACGAGTCGACGAGGTGCGAGCCGATGAAACCGGCGCCACCGGTCACGAGTACGTGGGAGTCATCGGCCATGGTTGCACCTCGAGGAGAACTGGGGATGGCCGAGTCTACCCGGGCGCTTGCTCGTGGGCCGCGTGCAACGCCGCCGCGGTGAGGCGGGCGGTGCGTTCCCACGTGAACTTCGATGCTCGGATCAGCCCAGCTGCGGACAGCATGGCCCGAAGGTCCTCGTCGTCGAAGAGTTGCGCCAGTCCCTCAGCGATCGCGGCCGTGTCCCGAGGGTCAACGAGGACGGCAGCCTCACCCGCCACCTCTGGCAGCGAGGATGTGGCGGAGGTGAGCACCGGGATCCCCACGGCGAACCCCTCGAGCACAGGGAACCCGAACCCCTCGTACAAGGAGGGATAGGCCAACAGCGTCGCACCGGTGAGCAGCGCTACCTTCTCCTGGTCGCTGACGTAGCCCGTGCGCACGATCCGCGCACGGGCCGCCGGGGCCAACGTGGCGATCACTTCGTCCAGGCGCTCGGATGCCTTCGGATCCCAGCGAACGGGACCGCCGGCGAGGACCAAGCGAGTCCCAGGCGCCAGCGACGCGAACGCCACCACCAGGTTCTCCAGGTTCTTACGCGGCTCGATGCCACCGACGAACAGCGCGTAGGGGCCCGTGATGCCGTGCTTGCGTCGCACCGCGTCGACCGTAGCGTCCGGCGACGGCGAGAATGCCGCGACGTCGACGCCGAGCGGGGTGACGTGGATCTGCTCGGGGTCGACGTCGTGTCCGGCAAGCAGGTCGGCGCGCGTCGCTTCCGAAGGAACGATGACCCCTGCCGCGTCCGCGAGCCACCGATCGAACGATCGCCGCCACCGCGCGTTCATGTGCGGGGCGGTCTCGGTCAACCGCTCGTGCGCCAGGTCATGCACCACCAGCACGACCCCCTCACGGTGGGTTGCCGGTGGCAGGAAGTTGGTGGCGAGCAAGATGTCGAAGTCCACCGACCACTCGATCCGCGGCACCCCGACCCGGCTCGACAGCGGTCCGAACACCCTGGCGGGGAACCGCGAGGCTTTCTCCGACAGGTTGTCGGCCTTGATGCCTTCGAAGAACCGCCGCGGACGCAACAGTCCCTTCGCGTGCAGGTACCACGCGATGTACTCGTGGTCGGGGTCGGCATGGGGCAGATGGCGGATGATCTGCTGCGCGTACAGTCCGACCCCCGTGCGACGGGGATCGAGCGCCGGCCGAGCGTCGATCACGGCTCGCATGAGCCCCGAACCCTACCCGACGTCGGGTGAACGGCGCCCGGCCAGGAACCCCGCAAGCGCCGAGGCCAGCCAGACGAAGACGAGACCTGCGATCAGCGGCACGACGAGCTGAGGGTCCTTGCCACGCTCCGAGAGCGCCCCCGCCAGCTGGGCGATCGTCCAGCCCCACAGCCACAAGCCGCATGCGCCGATGACGATCGATGCGTACGCGGTCACGCGGCCCGGCGCACGAGCGCCGGCCACCGCCGAGATCGACAGCGACCGGAAGCCCAGCATGATGGCGGCGGGCGAACTCGCGCCCATCACGAACGGCCCGAGGACGGCCAGGACGAACGCCTGGATCGCCATGCGGCGGCCGGGGACGACGGGTGCCTGCACCTGGGGTTCCACGACGCCATGGTAGGAGCGGCGGATGGCGGAAGGAACCGTCTTCGGTCTCGAGCCGAAGGTCAGTCGACCTCGATCTGGCTCTGATCGCCCACGATCAACCGGTGGGTCCCGCCGGAGCCCGAGTGGCGAACCTCCACCCCTTTGCCCAGGATCGAACCGGTGAGCCCGCGAACATCGGTGATGGTGCATCCCTCCATCACGATGGAGTCCGCGATCTCGCTGCGGGCGATGCGGCCGCCGTGCTCGATGGAGACGTCGGGGCCGATCGTGCTGTCGTCGACGACGACGTCAGGCCCGATCACGAGGGGGCCGCGGAGCGTGCTGCCCGTGATCTTCGCGCTCGCGGCGATCACCACGGTGCCCTCGATGGTCGTCGCGTCCACGGTGCCTTCGTTCGAAGGTTCGAGGACCGAAAGCATCATGCGGTTGGCCTCGAGGAGATCGTCGGGCTTGCCGGTGTCCTTCCACCAACCCTCGACCATCTCGGCGCGAACGGTCTTGCCGTGATCGACCAACCACTGGATCGCCTCGGTGATCTCGAGTTCCCCTCGGGGCGACGGTGCCAAGGACTCGGCGGCTTCCACGATCGTGTCATCGAACAGGTACACGCCGACCAGTGCCAGGTCGCTGATCGGCTCGCGGGGCTTCTCGACCAGACGCACCACGCGTTCACCTTCGAGGACGGCAACGCCGAAGCGTTCAGGTTCCGGTACACGAGCCAAGAAGATCTGCGCGTCGGGCCGCGTCCGCTCGAATTCCTCGACGAAACGGGTCAGGCCCTCGAGCAGGACGTTGTCACCGAGATACATCAGGAACGGCTGACCCTGGACGAACGAGCGCGCGGTGAGCACCGCGTGGGCGAGACCGAGTGGAGCTTCCTGTTGGATGTAGGTGACGTCGAGACCCCACCGCGACCCGTCACCGACAGCGCCGCGCACCTCGTCTGCCGTCTGACCCACCACCATGCCGACCTCGCGGATCCCCGTCTGGGCGATCGCCTCGAGGGCGTGGAACAGGATCGGTGTTCCCGCGATCGGGATCAGCTGCTTGGCGCTGGTGTGCGTGATGGGGCGGAGCCTGGATCCTTCCCCCCCGGACAGGACCAGTGCGCGCATCAGAGATCGGGGTCCGGGCACCCGGTCTCACCCGAGGTGCCGCTGCCGACAGGCACCGGCTCGTAGTCCGACGTGATGAAGACGGCGACGTCGTCGGGCAATCCCTTTACCTGCTTGGTCTTCAGACTCGGGAAGTACTTCGCGACCACCTGGGCCTGCGCTTCGTTCCCGGGTGCGTAGGCGATCACATCACCTTGCACCTTCTTGCCGTACTCGTCGAAGGTCGTGCTGCCGGGCGTGATATCGAACCCCGAGTCCGACACGATCGTCGCGACGCCCGCGATCTTGTCACCCGAGGCGTGATCCACGAGCAGCACCGGGATCGTGGCCGGCGAACGCTCGGCGAACACCTGCTCTCCGATCGCCCCCAGCTGCCGTCCCTCACGGACCGCCCGGAAGATCTGGTTCGCCGAAGGCGACAGCTTGATCACCGCGAGTCCATCGACGATGGCGGGCGTTCCCGGCACGGTTCGGAACTCTGTCGCTCCCGTGTCGATCCCTGAGAGTTGGCCCACCAGGTAGGCCAGGTCGGCGATCTTGAGCCCGTCGTCCCGACGCAGGTTGGCCATGATGGGCTTGATCTGGAGCGGCAGCTGGGCGAGCTCATCGGGTTGCAGCACCTTGTTGATCACGGCCCGCAGGAATTGCTGTTGCCTGGTGATCCGGTAGAAGTCCGGTGCCGCGCCGTCACACTTCAGATGACGGGTGCGCACGTAGGCGAGGGCCTGGTCGGCAGGCAGCGTCTGGCACCCCGGCTTCACATGCAGCCCGGTGAGCGGGTCCGCGATGTAACCGGGCTCTTCGTAGTAGATCGACTCGCCTTCACCCTCGACGTATCCGGGGGTGTTGACGTTCTCACCGGTGATGCACATGTCGACCCCACCGAGGGTTTCGACGACGCCTTGGAACCCCGCGAGATCGACGTAGAGGACGTGATCGATATGCAGCCCCGTGAGCTGCTGGACGGTTTCGGCGACCTTGGCCGGGCCTCCGCCGTCGACGCCGCCCTCGAACGCGGCGTTGATCTTGTCGGAGCCCTTCCCTGGGATCGTGACCCATAGATCCCGGGGGAACGACAGGATGATGGCCTTCTCCAGCGCCGGATCCGTGTGCACGAGCATGATCGTGTCGGCGCGGTTCTCACCGCCGATCTGCTGATCGTTGCCGAACTGGTCTCGCTCCTCGGCCGTGAGGCCCGCGCGCGAATCGCTCCCCAGCAACAGGTAGTTACAGATGTCCCGCGCACACGGGTCGTCGGGTACAGGATCGCCCGGCGAGGGTGGGGCCGACGATGGCAAGGGGATACCTCCGCCCACGGTCCTCGCTTGCAGGTACGCCACGAAGCCGTAGGCGCTACCCGCGCCGATCACCAACGCTAGGGACGCCGAGATGCCGACCAGCCAGTGGGCGATGTGGCCGTGGCGCTTCGGGCTTGGGGCGCCGTTCGACGCCGATGCATCCGTCATCCACCAAGCCTACCGGCGGGCGGCAGCGGCCCACCGTCCGCGGCGGTGGCGTTCCTGTGGTGGAACGATGACGACCCCAAGCGCAACCCCGAGGCATCGCGGGTGCGATAATCCGCCCACCGACCAGGAGGGCAGATCGATCGACATCGTCAACGTGGTACTCGTGGGGCTCGGCCAGGACCTCGGCGAGGAACTCTCGTCCGACGAGGCCTTCGAGGTACGGAACAGCGAAGATCTCGAGGGACTCGACGCGGATGCAAGCGTGGATGCGGTCGTCGTCGCGCTCGGCGATCAGGCCCCCCTCGAGCTCCTCGGCTCCTTGCGGGCTCGCGCACCCGATGCGGCGATCCTCGTCGTGACCGATGCCGACCGTGAAGCCGACGGCGCCGTGGCTCTGCACGGTGGCGCCGAGGATCATCTCGTTCGCGGTTCCATCCCACCCGGGTTGTTCCCACGAGCGGTGCGCTACGCCGTGGCGCAGCGACGACTACGCCGCGACCTGGCGACCACCGACGAACTCACGGGCTTGCCCAACCTTCGTGGGTTCGCGCCGATCGCCGATCACCACCTGCGCATGGCCGATCGGGCCAAGACCCCGGTCGTCTTCCTGTTCGTCCGGTTGGACGGGTTGGCCGAAGCGGCCAAGGACGGTCCCGAACTGGCCGCACGCATGGCACGGGAGGCTGCCGAAGTGCTCCTGGAGGCCGTGCGAGATTCCGATGTGCCGGCCCGTATCTCCTCCGACACGTTCGCCGTCTTGCTCACCGGGGATGCCGTGGGTGCCGAGACCTTGGTGCTCTCCCGTCTGGTCGAAGCCATCGCGGTGCACAACACGACCCGCGATGACGCGACGACGTTGTCCTTGTCGGTGGGCAGCGCGCTGTACGAACCCGAACAGCCCGCGACCCTCGCCCAGATCCTGGAAACCGCCGGGCGCAGGCTGCGCGAACAACCAGCGTTGGGGTCATCCGACAGCTGATGCACCGCGAATACATCGCGACGAGATGCTGGATCCAGAGCCCGAAGCCGAAAGGTCGTCGTGGCGGTGGGGCAGGCCGGTGTCGGCCGGGAGTGTGTCGATGGGGATGACGGACATCTCCGAGGCGCGTGACCGCGACCTTCTCCAGCGGCTCCGCGATCGCGACGAGGAAGCGTTCCGCGGTTTGTTCGCGCGGTATGCACCCACGGCCAAAGCCCTGGCGAAGCGGGTCGTCCGACAACCACATCTCGCGGAGGAGATCGTGCAGGAAGCGTTCATGGCGGTGTGGAGGAACCCGGAGTCCTACGACGCCGAACGTGGCTCGGTGAAGTCCTGGCTCATGGGCATGGTGCACCATCGCGCCGTCGACCTGGTCCGGCGTGAGGAGGCCCACCGTCGCCGTGCGGAGGACTCGATCCCCGACGCGATCCACGAAGTCGCCGACCACGCCGAGGACGTCGTGCAACAGGTCGGCCTGCCCGAGGAGCGTCGTATCGTGCGGTCGGCCCTGGACGAGCTCCCTCCCGACCAACGAGACGTGCTCACGCTCATGTACTTCGAAGGCCTCTCCCAATCGCAGATCGCCGAGCGAACGAGCCTCCCCCTGGGGACCGTGAAATCTCGGACGCTGCTGGGCATGCGCCGGATGCGAGCCTCCCTCGAAGGGCTGGAACGATGAGCCTGGACCACACCACGATCGAAGAACTGCTCGCGGTGCAGACCCTCGGTGGGCTGGACGGTGACGACGTCGAGGTGCTCGCTCGTGAGCGTGCAGCCCACGGCGATTGTGACGAGTGCCGCCGTCTGGAAGACGGCTTCGCCGAGACGGCCGGACGGCTCGGGTTCTCACTCGATCCCGAGCCGGTCGACGCGGGGATGGCCGACCGGATCATCGGGACGCCGATCGAGGCGCCGCCGCCGAACGCCGACCCACCGAGCGACGATCTCTCGCAACGTCGTGAACGGCGTGCGGTTCGCGGTTGGCACGTGCTCGTCGCGGTCGCCGCGGCGTTCGCGCTCATCGTGGTCGCGGCGGTCACGCTTCGCCCGGGCACGACCTCGATCGTCGATGCGTCGCCGTCCCAGCAGATCGTGCGGTTCGAAGGCGATGGGACCGACAGCGCCAGCCTCGCGATGGCGTACACCCCCGGCCGTCCCGGGGCCGTGTTCTGGGGGCGGAACATGCCTGATCCCGGTGAGGGTCAGGTGTACGAGATCTGGATGATCCAGGACGGCACACCGGTCGGCGGCGGATGCGTCAGTCCACGGGACGGAACGATCGCGTTGGCCGTGGACGCCGACATCGGCACCACCGAACAGATGGCGGTCACCGTCGAGGACGCCGCGTGTCCCGCCGCGCCCACGACCGCCCCGATCATGTCTGCTCAGCTCGTCTGATCCCCGTCGATCATCTGGGTGAGCACCGCGCGCAAGATGCCACCCGCTCGGAAGTAGTCGAGTTCGGCATCGGCATCGATCCTGACCGTCACCGGGAATACGACCTCGCTGGCGTCCTCACGGGTCACGGTGACGCTCGCTTCTTGGCCGGGAGTGATGCCATCGGCGAGCCCCGTGACCCGGAACGTCTCGCGCCCCGTGAGCCCGAAGGACGTCGCCGAATCACCCGGGGCGTATTGCAGCGGCAACACGCCCATGCCCACCAGGTTCGAACGGTGGATGCGCTCGTAGCTCTCGGCCAATACGAAGCGAACGCCCAACAGGTTGGGACCCTTCGCGGCCCAGTCACGGCTGGAACCACTGCCGTACTCCTTGCCCGCCAAGACGCCGAGCGGCGTCCCGTCGCCGCGGTAGCGTTCGGCGGCCTCGAACACGCTCGTCACCGAGTCGTCGGGCAGATACGTCGTGAACGACCCTTCGGTCCCGGGCGCCAGTTCGTTGCGCAGGCGGATGTTCGCGAACGTGCCTCGCATCATCACCTCGTGGTTCCCGCGGCGCGACCCGTACGAGTTGAAGTCCACGGGCTCGACGCCGCGCTCGCGAAGGTAGGCGCCCGCCGGGGAATCGACCTTGATCGAGCCGGCCGGCGAGATGTGGTCGGTGGTGATCGAATCGCCCACCTTCACCAGGATGCGCGCGCCCTCGATGTCGCCCATCACTTCGTTCGTCCCGAGGTCGGCGAAGTACGGCGGCTCCGCGACGTACGTGGAAACGGGATCCCACTCGTAGACGGGACCGGTGGGGGTGGGCAGTTGCTGCCAGTGCTCATCGCCGTCCCAGATCCGCCCGTACTCGGTCGTGAACTGCTCCTCGGTGATCGCGGCCGTCACGGCATCGCGGACCTGCTCCGGGGTCGGCCAGATATCACGCAGGTACACCGGCCCGTCGGGGCCTTCGCCGATCGGATCGGTGGTGAGGTCGAGGTCGACGCGACCCGCCAACGCGTAGGCGACGCACAATGGGGGTGACGCCAGGTAGGACGCGCGCACCTGCGGGTGCACGCGACCCTCGAAGTTCCGGTTGCCCGAGAGCACCGCCACCACGTTGAGGTCGTGCTCGTCGACCGCGGTCGCGACGTCGCCGATCAGCGGACCGGAGTTG
>DATDJD010000144.1:0-6012 GCA_036520695.1 Actinomycetota bacterium | reverse complement strand
CGGCTCATCGCCGATGATCAGCTCCGGCCCGCACGCCAGCGCGAGCGCGATCATGACGCGCTGGCGCATACCGCCGGAGAACTCGTGAGGGTACTGGGTCGCCCGGTTCGGGCTCATCCCCACGTATTCGAACAGTTCGCTGATGCGCTCGCGCACGCCGGTGTCGTCGATGTCCGGGTCGTGCAGACGGAGCGCTTCTTCGATCTGCTTCGACACGCGCATCACCGGATCGAGCGCGTTCATGGCACCTTGGAACACGATCGACACGTTGCGCCAGCGGAGATCGCGGAAGCCGCGGTCGGTCCGACGCTCCAGGTGCATGACCCCTCGATCGGAGTTGAGCGTCACCTGGCCTGCTGCTTGGTAGAGGTTGGTGGGCAGCAGGCCGAGCAACGACAGCGCCGTGGTGGTCTTGCCACAGCCGGATTCGCCGGCGAGACCCAACGTCTCACCACGCTTCAGGGTGAACGTCACGTCGTCGACCAGGCGGATCTCCTCTCCCTGTGCGTTGCGGTAGGCGACCGCGAGCCCCTGCACATCGAGCAGGACGTCGGAGTCGATCCTCGCGTCCTTCGTCGTCGGCGCCGTCATCGACATGCGATCACTTCCGTTCCCGCAGCTTGGGGTTCACGATCTCTTCGATCGCGTAGCCCACCATGGTGAAGCTGATCACTACGAGGACGATGCAGACGCCCGGCGGGATGAAGAACCACCACGCACCCAGCGCCATCGCGCCTGAGTCGTTCGCGGCGTTCAGCATCCCTCCCCACGAGAACTTGTTCGGGTCGCCGAGGCCAAGGAACGACAAGGTCGATTCCGTAAGGATCGCGATCGCGATGATCAAGACCGTGTTGGCGAAGATCAGCGGCAGCACGTTGGGCAGGATCTGCCGCCGGATGATCCACGCGTGCGACGCGCCCAGGGCTTGGGCGCGTTCGATGAACATGCGTTCCTTCACCGACAAGACCTGGCTCCGGATGATGCGAGACGTACCCGCCCAACCCGTCAGGCCGATCACCACGATCAGGACGAGCGTCGATCCGAACGGAGCGGACTTGGCCCAGTCGTCGAGGACCTGCGAGAGCACGATCGCCAACGGGAGGAACGGGATCACCAGGAACCAATCGTCGATCACCGTCAGGATCCGTTCGGTCCACCCACCGAAGTATCCCGCGCTGATCCCGACCAGTGATCCGATCACCGCAGAGACCAGGGCCGCCGCGAACCCCACGATCATCGAGATGCGGGCGCCGTACAGCAGTTCGGAGAGGACATCGCGCCCGATGTTGTCGGTGCCGAGCCAATGCGCGGTCGAGGGCGGCGCCAGGATGTCGGAGGAGTAGGACGACGACGCCATCGGGTCCTGCGGAGCGATCAATGGCCCGAAGATCGCGATCAGTGTGAAGAACGCGAGGATCACGAGGCCGATGAGCCCGGACTTCGACTTCACGATCAGGTGGAACGAGCGCGACGCCGATGTCGAGAGACGACCGAAGACGCCTTTCGATCCCGCGAGGATCGCGGTGGTCTGTGGTGCGAGCGGCTCCTTGCCTCTGGTCGCCATGTCAGCCCACCCGGATCCTTGGGTCGAGGTAGGTGATCGCGAGGTCGGCGACCAGGTTCGCGAAGATGACTGCGACCGAGGTCACGAGGAAGATGCCCTGCAGCATCGGGATGTCGTTCGCGTCGATCGCCTCGACGGTGAGTTGTCCGATGCCGGGCCACGAGAACAGGGCCTCGATCGTGATGGCGCCCGAGACCACGAACCCCAGGTTCAACGCGATGAGGGTGACGGTCGGCAGCAACGCGTTGCGGACCGCGTGGCCACGCAGGACGCGGTGGCGTGGCAGGCCGACGGCGCGAGCCGTCGTGACGAAGTCCTCGTTCATGACGTCGGTGAGGGCCGAGCGCATGATGACGACGTACTGGCCCAGCAGTCCAAGCGTGAGCACGATGATCGGCAGCGCGGCGTGCTGCAGAACGTTGATCACGTAGGAGAGGCCGGTCAGATCCGCGCCCGGATCGGTCTTCAGCCCGGTCGGGAAGGCGCCGATCGTGGACGCGAGCAGCCAGATCATGACCATGCCGAGCCAGAACTCGGGCATCGAATACAGGATCAGCGATCCCTGCGTGATCACGGTATCGGACGTCGTTCCCCGCCGTGAACCGGCGACGACGCCGAGCCACGTGCCGATCAACGCCGCGAGGACCGTGGCACTGCCGACCAGCAGGATCGTGTTGGGCAGCGCCTCGCGGATCTCGGTCAGGACGGGTCGGCCGGACGTGTAGCTGGTGTCGAAGTCGCCGGTCAAGGTGTCGCCGATATAGATCCGGAATTGGGTGAAGACCGGTTCCCGCAGGCCGCGTTCCTCGATCAAGGCCTCCTGCTGCTGCGGGGTGAGGCGGTTGTTGCGGCGGATGTCGAGTTCCGGGTCACTCGCGACCCGGAACAGGAAGAAGTTGAACACCAGCACGAACACCAGCGTCCCCAACGCCACCAATGACTTCGACAGGACGACCCTCATGATCGGCTGGCTCCGGTCCCTGCGATCGCGCGATCGGTACCGGCGGGGGCGAGCTCGAGCGGCCCAGAGTTCTCCCTCTTCCGTCGCCACCTCGACGTGAGGAATGCCGCGACCACGAAGAGCAGCAGTCCGGTGAGGGCGATCGGCGCGCCCGCGTAGCTGGACGATGCCGCCTGCCCCGGTTCGATGATCTGGAGTTGCAGCCACGACGTCGAGAACGGCGCGCCATCCGGCTCGGGCGAGGGCACGTACCCGGTCCACGTGTCGGTCCTGGTGAGATAGATCAGCGCGTCGTGCACCAGGATGAGGTAGGGGGAGTCACGCAGGACGATCCGCTCCGCCTGATGCATCAGATCGACCCGCTCCTGGAAGTCGAGCGAGCGCAACGCCTCTCCCGGCAGGGGGTCGTACTCCTCGGGGTTGCAGTAGAACGTGTCCGACCACGATGAACCACACAGGGTCACCTCGAAGTTGAAGTCAGGACTGGGCAGGTCGCCCCCCCACCCCCACAGGAACGCGTCGTAGTCAGGCTCGTACTTGTTCTTGTCCTCCGGGCTCTCGGCGTAGTTGCGAGCGAGCAACGCGTCCTCGGAGATCACCGCCAGGTCGATCTGGATGCCGATCTCGGCTGCCCATGCCACGATCTTGCGAGCCGCGTTCTGATCTTCCTGGTTCTCGCCCCTCACCAGCAGCTCGAACCGCGCCGGTTCTCCGTCCTTCGTACAGACGCCGTCCGGCGGACACGCCCACCCACCCTCGGCGAGGATCTGTTTCGCTCGAGCGGGGTCGAAGGTATAGCCGATGTCCGGATCCCCCTCGAAGCTCTGGAAGTAGCGCTTGTAGTAGGGCGAGATGAATCCGTTGCCCGGCGTCGCTTGTCCGAAGAAGATCGTGTCGACCAGGTCCTGTCGGTCGATGGCCCACTGCAACGCCTGCCGGATCGCGAGGTCTTGCACGACCTTCGTGTTCACGCTCTCAGAGGGCCCGGTACAGGTGTTGTCGGGGTCCACGCCTTCGGGTGGGCAGAGGTTGAAGGCGATCGATGTGAACCCGGGCGTCGGGGCGGCCCAGGCCTTCACCCCCGGATCTTGGGCGAGCTCGGGCACCCATCCCGACGAACCGGACAATACGGCGTCCAGGGAGTTCAGCTGGATGTCCCGCAGCTGGCCTTCCTTCTCTCCGTACTTGATCATCAGGATCCGTTCGATCTTGCCGGGCTCTCCCCAGAAGTACTCGTTGGGTGTCAGGACGGTGGTGCCCTTCGGATCGAAGTCCTCATCCGAAGCGATCTCGTACGGACCGGTTCCCACCATCGGGCAACAGGGCGCGAAGCGGGAGAGTTCATCGAGTGGCACGTCGCCCCAGATGTGCTCGGGCAGCGCCGGCACGAAGGCCGACAGCACGCGAGCATCCGGGCGCTTCAATGTGTAGCGCACCGTGTAGTCGTCGATCTTCTCGATCGACTCCATCGAGGTGACGTAGCCGGCGAGGACGTTGGCGCTCTTGGCGTTCTTGACCGCCTCGTAGCTGAAGACATAGTCGTCGGCGGTGAAGTCCTCGCCGTCGCTCCACTTCACCCCTTCGCGCAGGTGGAAGATGTACTCGAGCCCGTCCTCGGAGACCTCGTGGCTGGTGACGAGCGAGTGGTCGGGGTCGGGACCTGCGTCGGCGAGTCCCCAGTTGTACGGGAGCAGGTCATAGGTCTCGGTGAACACGAAGTAGCTGCTGCTCAGTTGCGCGAGGAACGGGTTGAGCTGCGCGTCGAACTTCTGGTCGTAGCCCAGGCGCCAATCGGTGGAGAGCTCGGACGCGTCCTCGTCCTGTGCACCCTCACCCGAGGCCGCTGTGGTGGCGCCCACCAGGGCGAACAGCGCCAACAGCATCAGCACCGTTCGATGGGTTCGCCTGCGAGCCACGCGTCTTCCCCTCGGCCTCGGGTTCCGCCGGATGGTAGTCCGTTCACAGCTCGTCGGTAAAGCCAGGCCTCGGACGCAGGGTCAGCGTCCCTGGGTCGGCGCAGCGGTGGCTGGGCCTCGTTCGAGGTGACGCATGCACACCGCACACAGATCGCCGTTGTTGTAGACGCTGAGGCGAGTCTGGCAGCCCTCGCCCGCGCAGGTCCGGCCCGCGGGCATCGTGCCGCGACGCTGGGACTTGGGTCGCATGCCCTGCTTGCGCAGCCGTTGGCACGGGGGGCACCAGCGGCTCTTGCCGAAATGGCCACATGGCCGAACGTCGTGGCACATCGGGCACTCACGGAACCCCATGCACGGACACTGTGGGAAGTCGTCCATCACTCCAAGGGTAGCGCCGCCGCCAGCGCAGCGATGGCATCCACGCCGAAGCCGCAACAGCCCCCGACCCATCGGGCGCCTTCATCGATCCACGTGGGAGCGGCGTGCGCGAGGGCCGTTGGGTCGTCGGGCGCATGTTCGGTCCATCCGCGCTTGGCAGCGTCCCACCGGCCGCCGGCGTTGGGGTAGACCACGGCGGGCAGCGCGGTGGTCTCGCGCAACCGTTGCAGCAGTGGGGAGATGTAGCCCCCGGGAGTGCAGTTGACCCCCACGGCGATCACCGAAGGGATCGACGCCGCGACGCGGGCGGCCCGGTCGATCGGGGTTCCATCGGCGAGGTGCGCACCGTCGCGGCAACTGAAGCTGACCCATGCAGGCATCTCAGGGAGTTCACCCAGCACGACCGCGAGGGCTTCGGTTTCCACGAGCGAAGGGATCGTTTCGACCGCGAACAGGTCGGCTTCGGTGGTCGCGAGCACCTGGGCGCGGACCCTGTGGAACTCGGTCAGGTCAGCCACGGATGTGTCGCCGTAGTTCCCGGTGTACTCCGAACCGTTCGCGAGGGTGGCACCGAACGGACCGATCGACGCGGCGACCTTGCGGCCCTGGTCGGCAGCGTCACGAGCGAGCTGCACCGCCAGCCGCATCAGATCGTCGGCCCGGGCGCGATCGATCCCTCGCTCCGCGAACCCCTCGACGCTCGCTTGGTAGGTCGCGGTGATCGCGACCTGGGCGCCCGCCTCGAAGTAATCACTGTGGACCTGGCGGATCAACGCGGGGTCGTCGATCAGCAGCCGGGCCGACCACAGGTGGTCGCTGAGGTCTTCGCCCCGCCGCTCGAGTTCGGTGGCGAGTCCTCCGTCCAAGACGGTGTACGTGTGCACAGGTCAGTCCCTTGGATCCCTCGACTCGTTCTCTACAGGATAGGGAGGGGCGAGTCGGGCGGCTGGCCCGGCCTGGCCGCTCCGGCCTGGCCTTGGGTCCAGGGGCTGTTCCACTATCTGGAACTCTGTTCCACTATTTGGAACAGCATCCTGGCACCACCTACTGCCCACCGGGGGTCCGCTACCGACCGCGCGGGACGCCGGCCGCCTCAGCCGCTAGCCTCCTGGCCCATGGCTCGCACGGTGTTCGGTCCCAAGGACGCGCTCAAACAGGTGCTCATCACGGGTGCGACCGTGTCGCCCGACGGC
>DATDJD010000143.1:0-5167 GCA_036520695.1 Actinomycetota bacterium | reverse complement strand
GCTCTTGATCATCCTCGGGCTCGCGATCCTGCCCGACCTCAGCCATCGGCTCAAGATGCTCATGATCCCGTTCCTTGCAACGTCGGGGTTCTTCTTGCTCTTCACCTACACGCGCAGCGCGTGGGTGGCGACCGTGGCGGGGTTGTTGGTCGTCGGCATGTGCAACGGCCGCAAGATCCTGGGTGTGGTGGGCCTCCTCGTGGTGGTGGTGGCGTTCACGGTGCCTGGGGTCGCCGCCAGGTTCGCCGACCTCGAGGAGACATCCACCTCGTCGGGCGCGGCGGCCAACTCATTGGTGTGGCGTTTCGGCTATTGGCAGCAGGCGCTCCAGCTCTCGGATAGCCCATTGATCGGCGAAGGTCTCAGCACGGTTCGCGCCAGTACCGACGTGGAGAAGGAACCACACAACGACTTCATCAGGGTCTACGTCGAGATGGGGATCGTCGGCATGGCGGCCTACCTGTGGCTGTTGTTCTCCTTCGCCGGCGTCGCCAGGCGTGGGTTGAGAGAGGTGACGAAGGGCCTGGATCGCGGGATCGTCGCGGGGTTCACCGGGGCGGTCGTGGCGTTCCTGTTGCTCAGCTTGGTCTCCAACGTGATCACGCAGTTGGTGATCCTCTGGTACTTCACCGCCATCGCGTCCGCCGCGGTCGCCGCTCCCCGGCTGGTGTCGGCACCGCGTGAGGTCGACCCCCCCGTCGGGGCGACGGCACTGGTCCGCTCGTGAGGATCCTGCACGTCAACAAGTTCCTCTACCGTCGGGGCGGGGCCGAGGCCTACATGCTCGATGTCGCCGACCTGCAACGAGCGGCGGGTCACGACGTGGCGTTCTTCGCGATGCGCTACCCCGAGAACATCCCCAGTCCCTACGAACGGTTCTTCCCGTCCCAGGTGGATTTCGAACCCGCTCCGGCTTCGATCGTCGGGAAGGTCGAGGGCGCCGGCCGCCTGCTGTGGTCGACGTCGGCCATGCGAGGGATGGAGGCGGTGATCGAGGCGTTCCGGCCCGACCTGGTGCACCTGCACAACATCTACCACCAGCTGTCGCCGTCGATCCTGCGACCGGTACGGCGCCACCGGATACCCGCGGTCATGACCCTGCACGACTACAAGCTGGTCTGTCCCACGTATCGGTTCCTCGATCATGGCGAGATCTGCGAGGCCTGCATCGCACGGCGGTTCTGGGAACCCATCGCTCGCCGCTGCAACGCTGGGTCGCTGCCCGCGAGCGCGTTGAACGCAGCCGAACTCACGCTCCACACCTACGGCCGGGCCTACGCGCCGGTGGGGATCTTCTCGTGTCCCAGCCAGTTCCTCTTGAGCAAGATGCGTGCCGGCAAGGTCTACCCCGACCGTCTGCGGTGGGTGCCCAACTTCGTCGATGTCTCGGCGGTCGTGCCGAAGGAGCAACCGGGAGGACCGGTGATCTTCGCGGGCCGGCTCTCCCATGAGAAGGGTGTCGACGTTCTGGTCGACGCGGTCGCCGAGGTGCCGGGTCTGGAACTGGAGATCGCAGGCGACGGTCCCGCCCGTGAGGATCTGGAGCGGTTGAGCGCCGAGCGTGGCGTGACCGAGCGGGTGCGGTTCCACGGCCGGGTCGCCACCGACCGACTGCAGGAGCTGCTGCGGTCATCGTCGGTGTCGGTCGTGCCCTCGCGTTGGTACGAGAACATGCCGCTCGCCGTGGTCGAGGCGTTCGGTGCCGGACTCCCCGTCGTGGGGACCTCCCTGGGCGGCGTCCCTGAGCTGATCACGCCCGGCACCGATGGTGAGATCGTGCCCCCGAACGACCCCGATGCCCTCGCCGCCGTGCTGGCGCCCTTGGCGGCCGATCCCGATCGTGCGTTCGAGATGGGCCGTGCCGCTCGTACGAAGGCCGAACGCGACTACGGGTCCGTGTTGCACATGGAGCGTCTCGACGGGATCTACGCGGAAGCCGTGCGGCACGCGAGGGTGGCATGAAACGACTGCGGATCGCGATGATCGGCCAGCGTGGGGTGCCCGCGACCTTCGGCGGCATCGAACACCACGTCGAGGAACTGGGTTCCCGGCTGGTCCAGCGAGGCCATGAGGTGATCGTCTACTCGCGCTCGAACTACGTCGAGGACCCGGTCGCCGAGCACATGGGCATGCGGGTGGAGATCGTGCCAACGGTGGACAGCAAGCATCTGGACGCGATCGTGCACAGCGGTCTGTCCACGGTGGCCGCCGTGCGGGAAAAGGTCGACGTCGTGCATTACCACGCGATCGGGCCGGGGATCCCGGGCGTGGTTCCTCGCTACGCCTCGCGCGCGAAGGTGGTCCTCACGGTGCATGGACGTGACGGCGAGCGAGCGAAGTGGGGCCGCGGCGCCCAGATGGTGCTGTCGTCGGCGGAATGGATGTCGGCCAAGGTTCCCGACGCCACCATCGTGGTCTCGCGCGATCTGCAGCGCCACTACCGCGAGACCTACCACCGCCACACGTGGGACATCCCGAACGGCGTGAGCGAACCGGTGCCCCTGCCCCCGACAGCCATCACCGAACGGTGGGGGCTCACGGAGGGTTCCTACATCCTGTTCGTGGGTCGCCTCGTGCCGGAGAAGGCGCCCGACCTGCTGATCCGGGCGATCCGCCGGCTGCCCGGAGATCGTCGGTTGGTCATCGCCGGTGGGTCCAGTTTCACCGACGACTACGTTCGCTCCCTCGAGCGCCTGGCGGGTGCCGATGACCGGGTCATCCTGGCCGGCTACGTCTTCGGCGACGTGCTCTCCGAGCTCTACGCCAACGCCGCCACGTTCGTGTTGCCATCGGCGTTGGAAGGCCTCCCGCTGACGCTGCTGGAGGCTGCGTCGTACGGGACGCCGGTCGTCGCCAGCGACATCCCACCCCACGTGGAGGTGATCGGTCAGGATGCGCCGGGGCGGCGCCTGTTCCGGTCTGGGTCTGAGGACGATCTGGTCGCTGCGCTGGAACGCTCGCTCGCCGATCCGGTCGCCGAGCGTGCGGGAGCTCGGACGTTCCGAGACACGGTGCTGGAACGCTATCGATGGGATGCCGTGGTCGAGGAGACCGAACACGTCTACGCCGAGGTATTGGGTCTGCCCAGCTGAGGGCGGGGAGGCCCGAGGTCAGATCGTGAGGATTGCGGCCCGATGGCCGTGCAAGACCACCCTGTTGCCCGTTCGTCCGCTGGCCTTCCTGTAGCCAGCGCCGAGGTGGACGGTGGTCCGGGATCCACGTGGGTTCACGACGACGATCCCGCGCTGGAAATAGCGAAGGAACGCTCGACCCTCTCGTACGGCGGGACCGATGGGGTCGCCGAGCGAGGTGTTCCAGATCGGTCGGAACTGGGTGAGGCCCCGGTCATCGCGGAACGAGAAGAATCCGTGCCCCGGCTGGTACCCGAGCAGGAAGGTGGCCAGTGCATACCGATGGACCGCCTCCTCCTGCCGGTTGGTCGCCTTCGTCCAGACCTTGGTCATCGAGAGAGCCACGCGTCCCCGGCGGGCGGTGTTCGACAACATGCGAACGTCCATGCGCCAGCTCTTCCCGCCGTGCACGTTGGTGGCGGGTTCGCGCGCGTCGCGCACGAACTGCTCGGCCATGGCACCGTCGAGACCTCCCAGGATCGTGCTCGATGGTGCGTCGCCGAAGTAGCGGCGCCCGTTGGCGAGGCCATTGCCCAACACCGGCGACGGTGCCACGTGGCGTCGGGTCTTCGCGGCGATCTGGCGTGTCGCGGCGAGCCACGCCTTCGGCGTCCAGGGCCGGTGGCTCTTCTGATGCACGGGGCGAGAGGTCACGTAGTGGTCATTCAGCGGTGCTGTCCCCAACACGTCGATGAAGCACCCGTCGTAGCCAGATGCAGTGATGTACACGCGGCAACGTCGACCAACGTCTTTGACCCACCCGGGTTCATCGGGTCGCATCAGGTAGTTGCCGAAGCCCACCGAGCGGATCTTGTTGCCTCGGCGGTCGCGGGCGTACCAACCCCGCGGATAGTGGGTGCCTTGTTCGCGTTGAGCCATCACGCCGTTCAGATAGACGAGTACGGTGAGGTTGGGGTTCGCGTCCTTCATGGCACCGATGTGCTTGCTGTAGGTCCCGCGCAGGGCGACGATCAGATCGAAGTTGCGTGCTTGCCGCAGCGCACGACTCCGGCTCACGCTCACGTTTCCTGCCATGAAGTCCGCGGCCCAGACGGGCAGACGGCGGTTCGACGCTGCGCGCTGCAGTGATGTGGAGGAGGCAGAGGCCGCCGGCGCCTCGGCACCGTCGGACCCTTGGTCCGCGATCGCAGGCGGCGACGCGGTAAGGAGGACGATCGACAAGCACACCGCGATCGACGCCACCAGCCATCGTTGGTTCGGGTTCACATGTGTCTGCACCCCCACACCTTCGGCGGGTGCTCGAGGGCCCTTGAATCATGGTCGCCGGGGGTAGACTGCCGCGTCGCCCCGCTCGGGAGCGTTGATATCGACGAACGGCGATCGCCGCGGGCAGGGAGGCCGGTGGACGCGAAGATCCTCTACATCGCGGGGTCGGGTCGCAGCGGGAGCACGATCCTGGACAACATCCTGGGCCAGATCGACGGTTTCGTGTCGGTCGGCGAGGTGCGATTCGTGTGGGAGCGGGGCGTGGTCGAGGACCGTACCTGCGCGTGTGGACAGCCGTTCTCCCAGTGTCCGTTCTGGCGTGGGGTGTTGGCCGACGCCGGGGTCGATCGCCCCGAGGATGCCCAACGGATGCTGCACCTCCTGGCCCATGGCACACGAGCGCGCCAGATCCCGCGCATGATGGGACCCCGGTCCGTCCGGCACCGGTTCGTCCGCCAGCTCCACCAGCTGGCCGAGCGGCTGTCCGGCGTGTACCGAGCGATCGGTGACCGAAGCCAGGCTCGGGTCATCGTCGATTCTTCGAAACTGCCGACCTACGGATGGTGGCTGCAGCAGATGGCCGGGGTCGACCTGCGGGTGGTGCACCTGGTGCGAGACCCCAGGGCCACGGCGTACTCGTGGCGGCGGAAGAAGGCGCTGCCCGACAAGCGTGAGGGTGGGTTCATGCAGCAGCAGGGGCCTCTGAAGGCGTCCGGCCTCTGGACGCTATGGAACGCGACCGCGCAGATCTTCTGGCGCCGATCGGGACGCTATCTGCGTGTGCGATACGAGGACTTCGTGCGCGACCC
>DATDJD010000142.1:0-6934 GCA_036520695.1 Actinomycetota bacterium | reverse complement strand
CTAGGTACAGCCCTTCTTCAGCCCACACGGCCTGCCACTTCGGCTCGATCTCAGAAGCGTCGTAGCGCCTGCTCATGGTGGGAGATGGTAACGAACGCGAAACTCCCCGCCCTGAGGCCGGAATCTGGGTGGCTCACCATTGGAACCCTGGAGGCACCGGCACACACAACTCTCTCGTGCGTGCCTTGAGCGCTGGGAGGGCAGGAGGATGCTGGCGGGCGAGGTTCCGCAACTGGAGCGGATCTTTGTCGAGACGATAGAGCTCTTGTTCTCCGGTCGCGTATCGAACGTAGACCCTGTCGCGGGTGCGCAGACCGCAATAGCTCGGCACGACCGTTCCATCCGGATGGACATACCGCATCGATTCGAGGAGCACGTCGGTCCTGCGGCCTGCCCCGCCCGCGAGCAACCTTCGGAACGACGAACCGTCGGCCGGTTGGTCCAGGCTCGTGTTCGCGATGGAAGCCCACGTCGGTGCCAGGTCCACGTTGGCGACGAGGGCGGCTGACGTCGAGCCCTCCCTGGGTGTGTTGCGCAGGAGCGGATCGAAGCGGACGATCATCGGCACACGGATGCTCTCCTCGTACGGGACCACCTTGTAGCCCCACCGATGCGTACCGAGGAGCAGCCCGTTGTCGGACATGAAGACGAACATCGTGTTCGAGAGACGGCCTTCCTCACGCAGGGTCGTCACGAGATCCCCCACCAAGCGGTCGACGCCGATCAGAGATTCCGCGGCGCGCTGCCTCTTCAGGTCGTACTTCGCGATCTGCTTCGGGGTGAGCCTGGGGAGCCGGCGGATGTACCTGGGTTTGTCTCCCACGTTCTTCTCGTCGAACGAGGCTGAATGCACCCACTCGTGACCATCGAAGGCCCCCTCATCGCCGGGCGCCGGGATGGAGTCTGCATGCGGAGCGGCCACGGCTGCGTAAAGGAAGAGGGGTTGGGACGCCGGCGTGTGCCGGATGAACCACACGGCCTGCCGACCGATGACGCTCGTGGAGTACTCGGGCGATGTGCTCCCGAACGACCGGCGATGCACCTGTCCGTCAGCATCGAGTTCCACGATGTCGTAGTCGTAGTACTTGGCGTTGGGTTCATCGAAGGCGAACCAGCGATCCCACCCCTTCGGGACGAAACCGTCGGCGAGGTTGTAACCGTTCAGGTACTTCCCGAACAAGCCGGTGTGGTACCCAGCGGACTGCAGCGCCTTCGCGACGGTGTGGTCTTCGAGTCCACCGTCATGGAACGAGCGCCACGCGTAGGGCTTGAAGTTGCCCCATACGCCATGCCCGCCCGCGAATCGGCCGGTCAAGATGGAAGCTCGTGAGGGACAGCACAACGGATCCGAGATGATCGCGTTCCGGATCGTGACCCCCTTGCGAGCCAGGGTCGCGCGAACGTTCGGCATCGCCCATACGCTGTCGATCGTCTGGTCGTCGGTGAGGACCAGCACGATGTTCGGTTGCTGGGAAGGCGCTCCCTGCGCCTTCAAGCCCGGCTTGGCCGTCGCGGGCGTCGCGATCAAGAACCACACCACTCCACCGACGACGAAGCTCTTCGCTCGGATGCGCCCACCCCGTTCCTCGAAACAGCAACAGTCTAGGGGGGTGTCGAGCTAGAGGGAACCCTCCGGGTCCGATGAGATACCGGCCGGGAACAAGCCGCCTTCGCGGGTCACCAGGGCGGGGATCTCTGCAGCGGGCACGGGGCGGGCGAAGTGGAAACCTTGGCCGATCGAGCAGCCGTGCTCGACCAGGAACGCGAGTTCCCCGGCCGTTTCGATGCCTTCGGCGAGCGGGACCATCTCCAGCCCGTGTGCGAGTTGGATCATGGCCTTCACCATCGATGCCAGGTCTCGGTCGGTGTCCACGTCGCGGATGAACGAGCGGTCGATCTTCAAGATGTCGACCGGGAGATGCTTGAGACGCGCGAGAGAGGAGTACCCGGTACCGAAGTCGTCGATCGCGAGGGTGAGGCCCCACGCGTGCAGGTCGGTGAGGATCTTCTGGGTTCGATCCGGGTCGGCCATCGCGGTCGACTCCGTGATCTCCACGATCACTTTGGTGGGGTCGACGTCGGCGTCCCGAAGCTTGCCCAACACCTTCTCGGCGAGGTGAGCCGACCACAGTTGTCGCGGGGAAAGGTTGAACCCGATGTTCAGGTCCAAGCCTGCCGCCACCCATTCGTTCTGCTGGTTCGCCATGGCGTCGATGACCCAATCGCCGATCGCCTCGATGAGACCCAGCTCTTCGGCGAGCGGGATGAACTCGCCCGGAGGCACGATGCCGCCGTTCGGGTCCTGCCAGCGAACCAAGGCTTCGACGCCGTCGACGGAACCGTCAAGCAGGTTGACCACTGGCTGATAGTGCAGCACCCAGTTCTCTTGCTCCACGGCGCGGCGCAAGCGCGTGGTCATCGACAGCTTCTTCAAGGGGTCGTCGCCGCTGGTGGCGTACACCACGTAGCCACCCGGCTCGTGCTTCTTCGACTGGTACATGGCGGTGTCGGCGTTCTTCAGCAAGGTGTCGGCGTCCAGCGCGTCCTGTGGGAACAACGAGATCCCCACCGACCCACTCGCGATGAACTCGGTGCCGTGCAGGTCGAAGGGCTCCTGCAACGCTTCGGCGACACGTTCGGCGACCGATTCGGCAACCAGCATGGCGGTATCGGTGCCGGGCATCGCCGTGTTCGTGCCGCGCTCGAGGTCCGAGAGCAACAAGAGGAACTCATCGCCTCCCTGCCGTGCCACCATGTCGGTTTCGCGCGTGCATCCTTGGAGCCGCTCCCCCAACTGAGCCAGCAAGATGTCGCCCGCGTGGTGGCCGAGCGAGTCGTTCACCAGCTTGAAGTTGTCCAGATCCAGGAACAACACTCCTACCCCGAGATCGTGCCGACGGGCCCGCGCGATGGCGGTTTCCAACATCTCCTCGAACAACGCCCGGTTCGGCAAGCCGGTGAGCTTGTCGTGGTAGGCGAGGAACGCGACCTGCTCCTCAGCCGCCTTCCTCGCGCTGATGTCGAAGATCACGCCTTGGATCAGCCACGGGTTCCCGTGCTCGTCGTCGATGGGGTAGGCCTGCTCCAACACCCACTTGAGCGAGCCGTCCTCGTGCACCATCCGGTACTCATGGTTGAGCGTGGTGTGGTTGTTGTACGAGTCCTCGTACTCCTCCCACACGCGATCCAGGTCCTCGGGGTGCACGTGCTTGCGCCAGCAATAGGGATCGGTGAGCCACTCGTTCTGGTCGATGCCCAGGAGCGTGACCACCTGTGGGCTCACGTAGATCGAATCGGAGTCCTCGTCGACCGGGTCCAGGTAGACGACCGCGGGGATCTGTTCCACCAGCGCGCGGTACTTCGCCTCGGCTTCGAACTGTGCTTCGCGACCGGCCTTCAGATCCGAGACATCGCGAAGCGTGACGACCAACAGGCGCTCAGGCCCCTCGATGGCCCCGACCTGGACCTCGACGGGGATCTCGTCAGCGCTCTTCGTCCGACAGACGGCCTCGAACCGAGCACCCGGAGTGCGGTCGGTCAGATCGGTGGCGACGAGGAGTTCCACCGACTCGCCCACCAACTCACGACGGTCGAACCCAGTCAGTTGCTCGACGCGATGGTTCGCGAACAGGATGCGACCGTCGACCTGGGCCACCACCAAGCATTCCGGGGTGGCTTCCAGGAGGGAACCCGGCTCGATGAGCTTCGCGAGCCGTTCCATGCCGGCATCGATGGGCGTCTGCCCTTCGCGTTCCATGACCACGGGCGTGCAGGACCTTTCTGGTGTGGGGCGTCTGGGGTGATGCATCGACTTCGAACCCTTCGAACCTGAGCCCCGCGGCTATCGTTGAAACCATGGGCCATCACGTGGAACGAGTGATCGAGACGACATGCGCCCGAGAGAGGGCGTTCGACTACGTCGCCGACTTCTCCAGCGCCCAGGCGTGGGATCCGGGTATCCCCAGCGCTCGCAGGCTCGACGCCTCGCCACTCGGCGTGGGATCGCGATTCGAGTTGGTATCGAGGTTCGGCACGACCGAACAGACCATCGTGTACGAGATCGCCGCGTTCGACCGTCCGAACAGCGTCACGTTCGTGGGCGAGGGGTCCAACTTCCAGGGGACGGACGTGATCTCGTTCGCCGCCCTCGACGGTGGCGGCACCAGGGTCACCTACCACGCCGACCTGGGCCTGAAGGGGCTGGCCGCGCTCGCAACGCCGTTCATCCGAGGACGACTCGACGCCATGAGCGACGACGCCGTCGCCGGACTGAAGCGCGCCCTGGACGTGTTGGGATAGCCGCGGGGCGATCCCGGCCGATCAGCTGGCGGGGGCCATCTCGATCATGCCCCAAGGACTGCCGTAGTCGTTCAGCAGATCCAGGAAGGGCTGTGGCTCCATCGCTTCGGGACCGAGCACCCCGGTACCGCTCCAGATGCCGTTGGCGATGAGTTCCAGGGCGATCACGGGGTTGATCGCCGTCTGCCAGGTCACTGCCTGGGCGCCGTCCTTGGCCCACGTCTCCTCGGTGTCGACCGCGTGGTAGAGGTAGACCTCGCGAGGATCCCCGTCCGGGCCGGTGCCCCGCACCCACGTGCCGGCGCATGACTTGCCGGTCATCTCCTCGCCCAAGAACGCGGGATCGGGCAGGGTCGAGGCAACCACGTCACGGGGACTCACCTCGACGCCTCGCACCTTCACGGGCTCGACCCGGTCGAGGCCCGTCGCGTGTAGGACCTCGAGCACGTTGATGAACTCATCGCCCAGCCCGTACTTGAACGTGACGCGGTTGCAGTCCACCCACCTCGGCACCAGGAGCACCTCCTCGTGCTCGACGTTGACGCACTCGACGTCTCCGATCCCATCGGGGAACGTGAACACCTCGGGTTCGCTGAACGGTGCGGTCGTGAACCAACCGCCGTCCACGTCGGCCCGCGCCTTCTCCCAGATCACCGGCGGATTGAGGCATTCCTCGATGGTGGTCCAGATGCTGAACGTGGGCGCGAACCCGTACCCGGCGATCTCCAAGTTGGCACCATCGCGCACACCCACCTCATCGACCCGGCTGAACAGTGATGTCGCGGCGTACTTCGCGAACACGTCGGCCGCACCCGGCTCGACGCCGATGCCGCAGAGCGCCAGCAAGCCCTTCGCCTCCCAGTCGCCGGATACCGCGAACTGGTCGTCCCCCAGCTTCTTGCCGACCCGTTCGTAGGGCTGGTCGGGGTGCCGCTCGGACAACGACATCGCCATATCCAGATAGTGCACGCCGGCCTCGAAGGCCCCGGTGAAGATGGGCATCACGAACCGCGGATCGGCGGCGTTGAGCACGTGGGTGATGCCATTGGTTCGCACACACTCGGCCACGGCGGCCGGATCGGATCCATCGATCGTGGTGGCGCTGAACCGCCCCGTGGCGCCGTCGTAGCGATCGACCACCCGCTGCGATCGGGAGGGGTCGAGGTCGGCGAACACGATGTGGTCGTAGAAGTCGCGCCGGGCCGCGATCGGTGCGAACGCCGCTCCCACCCCACCGGAGCCCACCACCAAGATCTTCATGGCGCGGGAGTCTAGCGGGCGAGTACCATTGCCCACCGCGAACCGGGCATGACCGGTCGCGTCATCTGATCTCACCGCCACGAAGGATCTGCACCATGGAATCCCCATCCGCCGACCGCCTCAGACAGCTCTCCGTACCCGTGGTGATCGGGGTGCTGGCCGCGGTGCTCGCGTTGTCGTTGTGGGGCTTCCGATCCCGTGACCCGGTCAGCGCCACGGCCGTCTTCTCCTCAGCGGGAGGCTCGACCCCTCCTGCGGCGACGCCCGACCCCGTGCCCCTCCCCGCCTGGTGGCCGGAACGTCTGACGCTGTACACCGATTCCGTGGGTTTGGGCGCCGTCACCGCCCTTCGCGACGCGATGCCGTCGTGGCGCGTCAGGGTATTGGGAAGGCCCGCACTCATGCTCGATGACGCAGCGCAGGAACTCGCCGACGACGGGAAGCCGGTGGACAAGGTGGCGGTCGTGGCGCTCGGATACAACTCGCTGTGGGAACACGATCGGGAGGACTTCGACTACTACTCGCGGACGTTCGATCAAGACGCCGCACGGCTGGTGCGCACGCTGCGCGCGGCAGGAGCGCGCAAGATCGTCTGGGTGCTGCTGCGCGACGCGCCACGATCGGTCATCCCCACCGATTCGCTCGACCAGGAACGGTCATTCGCGTGGTATTTCCCGTACGTGAACGCGCGACTTCGCAAGCTCGCTCGCGAGCGAACCGACGTCGTGCTGGCGGATTGGGCCTCGATCGGCGACGTGAAGGACGTCACCTACGACGCCATCCACCTGAACCCGGAAGGCGCCGCGCTCTACGCGCGGATGGTGAGGAACGCGATCATGCACGAACCGTACGAGCCCGAGGGCGCGAAGAACCCCTAGCGGAGTCGAACTCACCGTTCACATCTCGTCACGATTTGCGCGGAACGGAACGGGACGGTAGCTTGCAGATGTTCCGCTTGGACTGCCCGCATCCGACGCAGCCCGCGGAAGGAGGGGCACGCCATGGCCCCCGCACGACGTAGGTTCGCATCGCCCGTTCGCTCTCTTCTCGTGTTCGCGACCAGCATCTCCGTCCTGGTCGTGGGCGTGGCGTGGGCAGCAACCCCGGTTCCCGTAGTGGACACCCGGAGAGCGCTCGAGCAGAACCCCGCAGCCTCTCAGGGCTACCTCGCGTGGGCCCGAGTCAACAGGCATAGCGCAGATGCATTCGTGAAACCCGATGGGGCACCCAAGATCCGGATGAATAGCGCTCGCACCGACAGTTTCGCAGTGGGGATCGACGACACGACGGCGGTCTTCGATTTCTCCTCGAGGTCCCTCGAGAACGCCGACCTGAAGATGTTCGACGTTCTGACGCAGACCAGAAGCAACCCCCC
>DATDJD010000141.1:0-4199 GCA_036520695.1 Actinomycetota bacterium | reverse complement strand
GTTGTTCTTCGAGTTGGCGGTCGAAGACCTGCAGCGTGCCGCCGACGTGTTCCGGCCGATCTACGATGTCACCGACGGGGTCGACGGGTTCGTGTCACTGGAGGTGTCGCCGACGCTCGCCTATGACACCGACGCCACCGTCCGCGAGGCCAAGGCGCTCCACGCCCGTGCCGACCGCCCCAACCTGTTCATCAAGATCCCGGGCACCCCGCAGGGCCTGCCCGCGATCGAGGAGTGCATCGCCGCGGGCGTGCCCGTCAACGTGACCCTGCTGTTCTCGGCTGCGCAGTACCTGGCGGCAGCCGACGCGTACCTCAAGGGCATCGAGCGGCGCCTCGACCAAGGACTGAACCCCGCAGTCGCGTCGGTGGCCTCGGTGTTCATGTCGCGATGGGACGTGGCGGTCGCCGACACGGTGGAGCACGATCTGAAGAACCGCCTGGCCCTGGCCGTGGGTAAGGAAACGTTCGCTGCGTACCGATCGCTGATGGATTCCGACCGGTTCCAGCGGCTCGCGAACGTCGGTGCGCGGATGCAACGCCTGCTGTGGGCCAGCACCGGCACCAAGGACCCCGATGCGCCGGACACGCTCTACATCCAAGGACTCGCGTCGCCGTTCACTGTGAACACGATGCCCGACCAGACGCTGAAGGCCTTCGCCGACCACGGCGAGGTGGGAGCGCTGCTGCCGGCCAACGGTGGGGATGCTCATGAGGTCCTCGCCCGATTCACGGCCGCGGGTGTCGACGTCGGTGCACTGGCGACGGAGCTGCAGACCAACGGTGCCCAGGCGTTCGTCAACAGCTGGAACGAACTGCTCGCTGTGATCGAGAAGGCGAGCCCCGGCGACGCGTAACGACTTGCAGCGGAACTCTTCCTGGGCGTAGCATCCGTCAGCGCGACGAGGGAGGGCCCTGATGGCCGCAAGTCACGACACCGCCGGTCGGCAGCACGGTCGGTTGCTGTTCGGCCGGTTCCGGCCATGGATGGCGATGGTGGCCTTGGTCACCATCCTCGCCGGGTTGCTGTTCGGCTACGACCAGGGCGTCATCTCCGGGGCGCTCACCTTCATCGCGAAGGACTTCAACCTCAGTTCGACCCTGCAGGAGGTCGTGACCAGCTGGGTGACGCTCGGCGCGTTGGCGGGCGCGTTGTTGGCCGGCATCCTCGCCGACCGGGTCGGCCGCAAACGCACGCTGCTGCTCGCAGGCGTGCTGTTCTCCGTCGGTGCCGCTATCGAAGCGTTCGCGCCTGGCACCCCGATCTTGGTCGTGGGACGGTTCGTCGTCGGCGCCGGCGTCGGGGTGGCCTCGGTCGCCGGTCCGCTGTACGCCGCCGAGATGGCGCCGAAGCAGACCCGAGGTCGGTTCGTGTCCAGCTATCAGCTCGCGATCACGATCGGCATCCTTCTCGCCGACATCGTGGATGCCGCGTTCAGTGCGAGCGGCGAATGGCGGGTGATGCTGGGGCTCGCGATCATCCCCGGCATCCTTCTGATCATGGTGGTCTCGGTCATGCCGGACACGCCGCGATGGCTCATGAAGATGGGCCGGCGCACGGATGCACACGCAGCGCTCGCCAAGACCCAAGGCGGCTCTGACGTCGATCGCCGTCTCGACGTGATCCAAACCGATCTCGACGGCACCCCGGACGCGACGTGGCACGAGGTGTTCGCTCCGTCCATGCGCCGCGCGCTCTGGGTGGGGATCGGGCTCGCGGTGTTCCAGCAGATCACCGGGATCAACGCGATCATCTACTACTCGAACGAGATCTTCGCGCTTGCGGGGTTCACCACGGCGAAGGAGCAGGCGGACGCCACGCTGTTGGCGGTGGGCGTCGTCAACGTGCTCGCGACGTTCATCGCGATCGCGTTCATCGATCGCTTCGGACGCAAGCCGCTGCTGCTCACCGGTCTCGTGGGGATGACCTTGAGCCTCACCGCGGTCGGCATGTCGTTCTGGTTCTTGGACAAGAACCCTTCGACCGGTGGAGGACCCAGCACGGTCGGGATCGTCACGCTGGTCGCGTTGGTCGTGTACATCGCCTCGTTCGCGTTCTCGTTGGGGCCGGTCGTATGGACGTTGATCTCTGAGATCTACCCCAACGGGGTGCGCGGTCGCGCCATCGCGGTCGCGACGGCTGCGAACTGGGCAGCGGCGTTCCTGGTCAGCCAGACCTTCCTGAGTTTGCTGGATGCGATCGGTGAAACCGCCACGTTCTTCCTGTTCGCGGTGATGTGCGTGATCAGTTTCATCTGGATCAAGCGCAAGGTGCCCGAGACCAAGGGGAAGTCGCTCGAAGAGATCCAGGAAGCGTGGGCCGAGCACGACGAGACGCTCGCCGCGGGGTCGGCACCCGTCATGCACACCGACTGATCGGAAGGATCTCGTTCGATGAGCACCGTTCCGCTGACGCAGCGCCCGGCCTGGACGGCGCTGCAGGACCATCACGCCGAGATCGGCGAGCGTCACCTCAGGGATCTGTTCGCCGAGGACCCGGGCCGTGGGGAACGACTCGCCGCCGAAGGCGCCGGCCTCTACCTGGACTACTCGAAGCATCGGATCACCGACGAGACCGTCGCGCTGCTGATGCGGCTGGCAGACGAGTCGGGGTTGCGCGAGCGCATCGACGCGATGTTCCGCGGCGATCACATCAACGTGTCGGAGGACCGCGCGGTGTTGCACGTGGCGCTGCGCATGCCACGTGACGTGACCTTGATCGTCGACGGGGCAGACGTTGTCCAGCAGGTGCACCAGGTGCTCGATCGCATGAGCGCTTTCACGGACCGGGTCCGCTCGGGCGAGTGGACGGGGCACACGGGCAAGCCCATCCGCAACGTGGTCAACATCGGTATCGGCGGCTCGGATCTGGGTCCGGTCATGGCGTACGAAGCCCTGCGGCACTTCAGCCGCAGGGACATGACGTTCCGGTTCGTCTCCAACATCGACGGCACCGACTTCGTGGAGGCGACGCGGGACCTGGACGCCGCCGAGACGCTGTTCGTCGTTTCGTCGAAGACCTTCACGACGCTGGAGACGATGACGAACGCGCATTCCGCTCGTGCGTGGGCGCTCGAGGCGTTCGACGGCGACGAGTCGGCGATCGCGAAGCACTTCGTCGCGGTGTCCACCAACGCCGACGGGGTCGCGGAGTTCGGCATCGACACGGCGAACATGTTCGGGTTCTGGGAGTGGGTGGGCGGCCGCTACTCGATGGACTCGGCGATCGGCCTGTCGACGATGCTGGCGGTGGGCCCCGATGCGTTCACCGAGATGCTCGCGGGGTTCCACGACATGGACGAGCACTTCCGCACGACGCCGTTCGAACGGAACCTGCCGGTCCTCATGGGGCTGTTGGCGGTCTGGTACGGCGACTTCTTCGGCGCCCAGACCGTGGGCGTCATGCCGTACGAGCAGTATTTGAAGCGGTTCCCCGCCTACCTGCAACAGCTCACGATGGAGTCCAACGGCAAGCACGTGACCCTCGACGGCGAGAGAGTCGACTATCAGACGGGTGCGATCTATTGGGGCGAGCCGGGGACGAACGGCCAGCATTCCTTCTACCAACTGATCCACCAGGGTACCGAGCTGATCCCACTGGATCTGATCGGGTTCGCGAAGAGCCTCAACCCGCTCGGTCCACACCACGACGACCTTATGTCCAACGTGTTCGCGCAGGCCGAAGCGTTGGCGTTCGGCAAGACACCAGAGGAAGTCGCGGCGGAGGGTTCACCCGCCGCACTGGTGCCCCACCGCACCTTCGAAGGGAACCGCCCGACCTCCGTCATCCTCGCCGAGCAACTCTCGCCGTATCGCCTCGGCACCTTGGTCGCGCTGTACGAACACAACGTGTTCACCCAGGGCACGATCTGGGGGATCGACTCGTTCGACCAATGGGGTGTGGAACTGGGCAAGGTCCTCGCGAAACGCATCATCCCCGAGCTCGACCCCGCGACCGACCCCGATCTGCAGCACGACGGTTCCACCAACGCGTTGATCCGACGGTACCGCGCGATGCGGGATGCGTGAGGGCACGGGTCGGCCATGACGACCCTGGCGGGTGACATCGGCGGCACACATACCCGGCTCGCGCTGTTCGGGTCCGGTTCGAGGGAACCGACGTCGCTCACCACCTACGCCAGCGAGGACCACCACGGACTCCCCGAGATGGTGCAGGCGTTCGTCGCGGCGCACCCGGCC
>DATDJD010000140.1:0-7022 GCA_036520695.1 Actinomycetota bacterium | reverse complement strand
ACCAGCGCGTTGTGGGTTCCCCGACACCACGCGGGCAGCTCGTGCACGAGTGCAGGGTTGGTCGATCGCAGTTCCAGCACCTGACCGGGGGCGATGTCGCTGAGGCACACGTCCAACGCGAACACCAACCCACCGGCCAGGCCCAGACCCCCGCCGTCGAAGATCGCGGCGGGTTCCTCGTTCACCATCTCGCTGCGATCCCCTGCGCTTGGACGGCGTCGAAGACATCGCGGTAGGCATCCAGCGTCGGCGCCACCCACTCACGCAATCCTTCGAGCTCCAGGATCCGACGATGCTCGGGGTTCTCCCACGACATCGCTCGTAGGTGAGCGGTCCAGGCGTCGGAGGCGGCGACATCGAGCGTGGGCATCGCCGTGAAGTTGCAGTGTGAGTAGGGCGGTGAGGTCCAGAACGGCGACAACTCGCCTGGTGGCACCTCGCCGGCTCGCACGAACACATCCCACGACGCCGCACCAACCGCCGCTGCGTCGGCGGTGCCGTCGAGGACCGCCTTCAAGGCGTCACGTTCGCTGTTGCCCGTGTCGCCGTGCTTGCCCACGTCGGAATCGAAGCGCACCGAACGGTAGTCCTCGCCTTCGGTGAGGCTGTCGTTCGCGAGGTAGTGCACCGGCATGATCGCGGCCTGCGCCGAATCTGCGCTGCCCAACGCGAGGGTCTTGCCCGCCAGGTCGGCCGGGGCGGACACCTCGTCCGCCCGGCCGACCAACAACGTGAAGAACTCGACGTCGGTGTCCCGCATCGCCAGGACACGGCACTCGCCGGCGGTCTCGTGGTAGGTGCGCACGTACGCCAGGTTCGTGTTCCACGCGACGTCGATGGAGCCCGCCAACAGCGCGCGCACCTGCGCCTCGTAGTTCGAGAACCAGACGACGTCCATCGTCACCGGCGCGCCGTGGAAATACTCCCGGATGCCTTCCCAGATCGGGATGACCTTCTGGTCGTAGGCCACGGCGCCGATCGTCAGTTCCGTCATCGTCGTCCTCCTCTACAGCAGCGGCATGCCCGCGAGGGCACGACCGGTGAGCTCGTACAGCACGTCGGTGGTCGGGGCCATCACCGAGCCGGCACGAGCGTCGCGGAAGAACCGCTCGACCGCCAGGGTCGGGCTCATCGCCGCACCGCCACATGCCTGCATCGACTCGCTCGTGACCCGGATCGCCATCTCGTTGGCCGCCGCCTTCGCCGACAGGATCGGAGCCTGCGCATCACCTTCGGCCATGCGTCGCGCGAGATCGGCGAGGAAGCCGGCGATCGCATCCACCTCCGTCTGGGAACGACCGATGCGAGCACGCACCGTCGGCAGATCGGCGAGCGCTTGTCCCAGGTGTTCGAGCTTCGCGCCGGTGACGTGTGTGACGGCGGCGCCGAGCGCGCCCTGCGCGATGCCCAACGACACCGCACCCTGACCCAGTTGGAACCAGGGCAGCACGACGCCCAGCATCAGGTCGAGGCCCTTGCCGTCTTCGCCCAGGAGCGAACCGTTGCTCACCGCGATGTCGATCGTCATCGGCGCGCTTGCGTTGCCGCGCAGGCCCAGGCCGATCCACGGACCATCCGTCGAGATGCCGGTGGTCGAGGCGTCCACGAGGTACAGGGAGGACTCGATCGGGGATTCGGTGCCGGCGGGACGCGTCGAGACGACGTAGGTGTCGGCGTGTCCGGCGCTGGTGACCCAGGACTTCAGGGCGCTGAGCCGCGCGTCGCCGTTCGTCCCGGCGATCTGGGACACCGGCGCCCAGAAGTGGCTGCGGGATCCGCGTTCGCTGAACGCCAGCGTGGACAGGCCCGTGCCCGCCATACCGCGGAGCGCAGGGGAGTCCCCTCCGGGCGTACCGGCCAGGGTCACCGTTGCGGCGCAGACGTGCATCAGGTAGACCATGGCGGAGGAGGCGCACCGGCTCGCCAGTTGTTGCACCACCTGTGTGAACTCGACCGGGCCGGCGCCCATGCCGCCGATCTCGGTGGGCAGGGTCAGGCCGAGCAAGCCGGCGCTACCGAGCGCGGCGACCGTCTCTTCCGGGAACCGTGCGTCTCGGTCGACGGACACGGCGTTGGCGGCGGCGACCTCGAGGACGCCGTCGAGCGAGGCTTCGAACGTCATGCGTGGAGCTCCCTTCGTGGGATGGAACCGGACGTGGGTGCGTCGCGGTCCCTCGGGAGCCGGCGCCCGTTAGGTTCAGGGGCGAGGGGTCACGCGGTAGGGAACCACGGCACGCGTGGAACGCGCCCGACCGGGCGCGAAGTCAGCGGGGGTTCATCTGCGTGCGTGCATCGCGTCCCCCCTTCAGTGCCGGCGCTTGGGGTTGGCTGTGCGACCGATCAGCGAGATCGCGACCGCGATGATCACGACGAACAGGGTGATGAGGCCCACGATGCCCAGGGCGATCGCGAGGGCGTTGGGTTGTTCGGGCGCCGAACCGACGGCCTTCACGATGGCGTACACGGTGAGCATCGAATAGACGCCCACCACCACGAGCACGGGAAGGACGACCCAGAACCCGAACGTCCCGAGCGCCACCGTGATGGCGACGCCTTTGGACCCTGCCGGCTCCTCGGGTTCGTCGTCCCATTCGTCCGCGAACGCGGGAAGTGCTGGCTGCTGGCCTTCAGGTGGCAGGTCCTGAGGCTGCTGGCCTTCAGGTGGCAGGTCCTGAGGCTGCTGGTCTTGAGGCTGCTGGTCTTCTGGCCACGGGGAGCGTTCGTCGCTCATGCCGGGCAGTATCGCAGGACTGGACGGCGACTCGCCTGGTCGTCGACGCATCGTCCCTCGCGCGGGGGGTCGCGGTGAGGCACGATGGTCGACGGTGAGTCCCACCGTGCAAGACCTCGTCGATCGCACGCCTGAGTCCCGCGACCGAGTCGTGGATCTCCTCCGTGCGGTCAGCATCCTCGCCGTGGTGTTCGGTCATTGGTTCATCGGCATCATCTGGTGGCAGGGCGGCATCATCCGGACCACCAGCGCCGTGGGCGTGACCTCGTATCTGTGGCTGGGGACCTGGCTCCTGCAGGTCATGCCGATCTTCTTCTTCGTCGGTGGGTTCTCGAACTACGTCAGCTACACATCCATGAAAGGCCGTGGGGCCTCGAACGGGGCGTTCGTGCGATCCCGGGTGGGTCGGTTGCTCCGTCCGTCCCTGGTGTTCCTCGGCGTGTGGGCGGTCGTGCTCATCGTGCTCCACGTCGCGGATATCGGTGCGCCTGCCGGCCCATCGCTGTGGGGCGAGACACGGTTGCTGCGCGGGATCCTGCCCCCAGGAGCCACGGTGCCCTTCGGCCCGCTGTGGTTCCTGGCGGTCTACTTGGTCGTGGTGATGGTGGCGCCGTGGACGATCGCGCTGCACCGTCGGTTCGGTCTCCTGGTGCCCCTCGCGATGGTCGCCGGCGCCGTCATCTGCGACGTGATCGGGTTCGGGTTCGGCCATCCAGCCGTCCGGTGGCTCAACGTGGTGTTCGTCCTGTTGTTCCCGCACCAGCTCGGTCATGCCTACGGCGATGGCTCCATGCTCCGATGGCCCCGATGGGTGTTCGGTGCCATGGTCGCGGTCGGGCTGGCCGGCCTGCTGCTCATGACGACCCCCGACGTCTTCCGGATCGCGGGGGACGCACGGTTCGAGTGGTTCCCCGGCATCGGTCACTACCCGAAGAGCCTGTTGGGGACCGACATCGAGCCGGTCTCCAACGCCTATCCCCCCACGATGTGCTTCCTTCTGGGCGGCGTGTGGTCGATCGGTGCCGCGATGCTGCTTCGTCCTCACCTCGGACGTTGGCTCCAGCGTTCCCGCCTGTGGGCAGCCACGATCGCGGTCAACGGCGTGATCATGACGTTGTTCCTGTGGCACATGACCGCGTTCCTGCTGGCGGTCTTGATCCTGTGGCCGCTCGGGTTCGGGCGCGATCACGACAGCACGGGACGCTGGTGGATCGAGCGTCCCCTGTGGATCGTCGTGCCCGCCACGATCCTGCTCGGGTTGGTCGCCGTCTTCGGTCGGTTCGAACGGCCGCGATCTGCCGGTGTGACCCGGTGATACGGTCGTCGACCGTGCGTCCTCGCGCCTCCCACTCGGTTCGATTGTCCCTGGCGCTGTCGGTGTTCGGCTTCCTCTTGTGCGCGACGTTCGCGGCAGCGCCGGGGTCGCCGTTCCAGCCGGTGCTTCCCCCCGGCGCGGAACCCAGAGGGCCGTTCACGTGGCTCGCCGGTCTGGTGGGGTTCGACTCGCTCACCGGCAACTGGTTGATCGCCGCTGGGGTCGTGTCGACGGTCGTGGCGGTGGCGGGCTTCCTCCTGGTGCTCAGGGAGGCCTACCGGGGGACGATCTCGCTGCGAGCGGTGGTCATCCTGTCGCTCCTGTTCACGGTGGCGGTGCTCACCCTGCCGTTGTTGTTCTCGCGCGACGTGTACTCCTACGCCTTCTACGGGCGTATCGCCGGCGTCTACCACCAGAACCCGTACGTCCACACACCTGTCGAGTTCTCCCATGATGCGTTGTGGGCGCTCGTAGGTCCCAAGTGGGTCGACACGCCGGCCGTCTACGGGCCGTTGTTCACGACCCTCTCGGGGCGCGTCGCCCGCTACGCAGGCTCGCCCTCGCAACAGGTGGGTGCCTATCGGTTCCTCGCCGTGATGGGGAGTCTCGCGACCCTCGCCCTCATCGTGCTCACGACCGCGCGGGTGCGGCCCGGTCGCGTGGCCTTCGCGGCCGCGGCCTGGGGACTCAATCCGGTCGTGCTCTTCCTCACCGTCGCCAGTGGGCACAACGATGTGCTGGTGGCGCTCGCCGCGATCGGTGCGGTGGCGCTGCTCACTCGCGATCGGGAACTGCCGGCGATCGCCGTGCTCGCACTCGGCTCGGTGGTGAAGGCGACCGCCGCGTTGCCGTTGCTGCTCGTCATCGTCTGGTGCGTCGCTCGAGCGCCTCGAGAGCGTCGCATGAAGGTGCTCGCGAGCCATGCGGGCCTCGCTCTCGTGATCGGAGCGGTGTTCGCCGGTCCCTATCTGCAGTGGGACGACCCGACGCTGGGCATGCTGGAGCTGGCAGGGCACACCGGCTGGCTGGCGCCGTCCGTGTTGGTCGCTCGCGCGATCGACTTCTTCAGTTTCTCCACCTTGGGCACGATCGCGGGCATCGGGTTCGCGATCGTGCTGGTGGTCTGCGTCGTGGAGTTGGCCCGCACGGTGGCCGCCCGCGCTCGCGCCGGCGACGCGATCGAGGAACTCGGGGCGGCCATCGCGTGGTCGTTCGTGCTGCTGATGCTGCTCGGCCCGGTCTTGCTGCCCTGGTACGTCGCGTGGGCGCTTCCCTTGGTGTGGCTTCTGCCGAAACCGCCTCGCACGACCCTGCTGGTGGCGGGGGCGGCGTTGGCCATGGCGCAGTGGTCCACCGAACCGCTCCGCTACCCCGACGCGTTCGGGGTCAACCTCTGGATCGGGCACTGGATCGTGACGCCGGTGATGCTGGTGCTGGTGATCTGGTCACTGATCGACCTGCGCCGACGCATCAGCGGCCACCTCACGCTGGAGGAAGCCGACCCCATACCCGCTGAGACCGGCCAGCACTGAAGCCAGCGTCGGTCCCCACGAACCGGTGAGCGGCACGCCGAGCCGCTCCAGGACGAGCGCGGCGATCGTCAGGGTGGCGAGCCCGAACGCGGGTGCGACCGCCGCTGCGGCGACCCGGTCGTGGGTCGCCCACGACGCCCACCCCATGCCCACCACCCAGAGCAGGCCCATCACCAGGATCAACGAACCGGCGATCGCGAAGGGGTTCGAATCGACGAGCTCGCCCGGCAGCGGAGCGAGATCTCGTGGGTCGGGCACGTCGGACCACACGTGGTCGGTCCATCGCACGAGGTTCGGGTCCTCGAACGCCGCAGGGTCGCGGTCGTATTCAGGCACCACGAAGAGCGCACGCGGGCCATCGGGCAACTCGTCGAACGACCGGCGCGAGAGCTCGTCGTATTCGGGTGAGCCCTTCACGGTGGGTCGTTCCGCGAAGTAGTCCTCGATCGTCCCGACGAACACGAACACGTCCTGGGCGCGGTCGGCCGGCACCGTGGCGCGAGCGATGTTGGCGACGTGTGTGGCAAGGAATGAGGCCGACGTGTCGAGGTCGTCGACCGCGAAGACCAACGGGGTCCCGGGTGGGAGCGTCGCAGCGATCCGTCCGGCTTCGGTTCCGGCCTGGATGTCCTCGGGGGACATGAACGGTGTCTGCTCGTTCTGAGCGATCGCGGTGGGCCACGCCATCAACCCGACCAGCACGACGGTGGCACCGATCGTGAGCCAGCGGCGCGGCTCGGTGCGCTCCCAGATCCAGGTGATGCCCGCGGCCGCCAGGATCGGCAACGCGAACCCGAACGTGAGCACTCGCTCTGGCGGGAACCACCTCGTGATGAGCGCGATCGGCACCGCCAGCACGGTGAAGGTCAACCACGTCAGCAGGAAGCGGCGGGCGAACCCTCGCACCTGTAGCAGTCCGACCGTCGCGAGCGGCAGCGTCACCCACGGCGCGTACCGACGCACGTTCTCCTTGAAACGCACGAGATAGGTGTCCCGCAACGGTCCGTCCAGCCCCACCCGTCGCAGGAACCCGTCCCGTGAGGTGTCGACCGAGAGACGGGGTGGTCCGATCTGCATCGAGGCGAGCCCAGCGAGCATGACGCCCCCGCCACCGCCGATGGCGGCGAGGACCCGGCCTGCGTCGGAACGCCAGCCGTACTCGGGTTCCAGGATCCAGGCAAGGACACCGGCCGCAGCCAGGATCGCGGCGCCTGCCAGGAAGAATTGCGGATGCGAAAGCCCACCGCCTCCCAGCAACAGCGCTGCGGCGACGGTCCCACGTCTGTCGCGCTGTGCCAACGCCGCCGCCGCTGCGACGAACGCCGCCGCGAACGCGATGTTGGCGACGTAGCCTGCCGCCAGGTGGACGCCGAACATGCCGGCGAACAGGCCGGCGAGCAGCCAGCCCGGTCGTCCCCCAGCCACCCGACCCCGCACCAGGGCC
>DATDJD010000139.1:0-5029 GCA_036520695.1 Actinomycetota bacterium | reverse complement strand
ACGCGTGCACGGCGAGTTGGAGAGGATCGAAGGCTACCCACCGCTCTCGCCGAAGGCACTGCAGGTCATGATCTACGCGATCTTGCCCCAGAAACTGCGGGAACGGTTCGAACAAGAGCTCGAGCTGGACATGTCCTACTCGCTGCCCGGCCGAGCGCGCTTCCGCGTGAACGTCTACATGCAGCGCGACGCCGTCGGTGCCGCGTTCCGCGTGATCCCGTTCGAGATCAAGCCGATCGACGGTCTCGGTCTGCCTCCGGTCATCGCCGACCTCGCTCGGTTCCAGCGCGGTTTCGTGGTGGTCACCGGACCGACCGGTTCGGGGAAGTCGACCACGCTGGCCTCCATGGTCGATGTGGTGAACACGGAACGTCAGGGCCACATCATGACGGTGGAGGACCCGATCGAGTTCCTGCACAAACACAAGGGTTGCATCGTGAACCAGCGCGAGGTTGGGGCCGACACCCACGGCTTCACCCAGGCACTCAAGCACGTCTTGCGCCAAGACCCCGACGTCATCCTGGTCGGTGAGATGCGTGACCTGGAGACGATCTCGACCGCGATCACCGCGGCTGAGACCGGTCACCTGGTCTTCGCGACGCTGCACACCCAGGACGCTCCCCAGACGATCGACCGCATCATCGACGTGTTCCCCCCGCATCAGCAGCAACAGGTGCGGGTGCAGCTTTCCACCACGCTGCAGGGCGTCGTGACCCAGCAGCTGATCCCCACGATCGATGGGCAGGGCCGGGCGGTGGCATGCGAGGTCCTCGTGACCACGCCGGCGATCCGCAACCTGATCCGCGAGGGCAAGGTGCACCAGATCTATTCGTCGATGCAGGCGGGTGGGCGCTTCGGCATGCAGACCATGGACATGTCGCTGGCCCAGCACGTCAAGGCCGGCACCATCTCCCAGCAGATGGCGTACGAGCGTTGCCATGACTCCGAGGAGTTGCAGCGGTTGCTCGGCGGCACGGGTTCGCTCGGAGGGCCGGCCGCGACGGCGATGGACGGCGGCCAGGACCCAGGCGGTGTCGCGCTCGGCGGCGGCATGGTCATGGGCGGCATGTAAGGAGAGGACACGATGCCCGACACCTTCCAGTACAAGGTCCGCGACAAAGCGGGGAACACGGTCACCGGCACGCTCGTGGCCGACAACGAGCTGCTCGTGTTGCAGCGCCTCCGTGAGATGGGCTACACGCCCTTGGAGGTCGGCAAAGAGAAGAAGGGTCTCAACCTCGAGATCAACATCAAGGCGAAGAAGGTCAAGCTCAAGGACCTCGCCGTTTTCTCGCGGCAGTTCGCCACCATGATCAACTCAGGGCTCCCGATCCTCCGGGCGCTCGCGATCCTGTCCGATCAGACCGCCAACCCCACGCTGGCCACGACGCTCTCGTCCTGTCGAACGGACGTCGAGCGAGGTGCGTCGTTGTCGGGCGCCATGGCGAAGCACCCGAAGGTCTTCAACGATCTGTACGTCTCCATGGTGAAGTCGGGTGAGACCGGTGGCTCGCTCGACACCACCTTGCTGAGCCTCGCCGCGATGTTGGAGCGTGAGGTCCATCTGCGCGGAAAGATCAAGTCGGCCATGACCTACCCCGTCGCGGTCGTCGGCCTCGTGGTGTTGATCATGGCCGCGATGCTGTTGTTCGTGGTGCCGCAGTTCAAGACGATCTACGGCCAGTTGGGCGGTACCTTGCCCTTGCCGACACGGACGTTGCTCATGGTGTCTGACGCCTGCAAGAAGTACTGGTGGTTGGTCATCCTGCTCGCCATCGGGGCTCGGTTCGCACTGCGTCGCTACAAGAAGACCGACAAGGGTCGCCTGACGATCGACGCGCTGAAGCTTCGGGTGCCGGTCTTCGGCAACCTGTTCCACAAGACCGCGTTGTCCCGGTTCTCCAGCACGCTGGCGATGCTGCTGAAGTCGGGTGTCCCGATCCTGCAGGCCCTCGATATCGTCACCGACACGGTGAACAACCGGGTCGTGGCCAACGCCGTGAGCGACGTGCAGTCCAGTGTTCGAGAGGGTGAATCCATCTCGAAGCCGCTCAGCAAGCACTCGGTTTTCCCGCCCATGGTCGTCCAGATGATCGCGGTCGGCGAGGAAACCGGTCAGGTGGACACGATGCTCGAGAAGGTGGCGCAGTTCTACGACCAAGAGGTGGAAGCCTCGGTCGACGCGCTGACTTCGCTCATCGAGCCGCTCCTGATCGCGATCATCGGTGCGTTCGTCGGCGCGGCGGTCATCGCCCTCTACATGCCGATGTTCAACATCATCAACCTGGTGAAGTGAACCGTCGCCCTCGGGTCGCACGTTCACGCCTCAAGACGAGCCTCGGCAGGAGCCGAGGCTCGTCGCGTGTTCCGGGGGTGGCTCCCCGGTCTACCCGGTCCTTGGTAGGACGCTCGGAGGATGGAGATTGGGTCGGTTGGACCCTTCAGGTGGATAGGGCCGCAACCGAAAACGTGAGAGAACGCGCACCGACGGGGTGCGCACATCGCAACGGAAGGAGGCGAAGGCAGAATGCTCAAGCGCTTTCTCAAGCGTACGGATGAGGAGCACGGTTTCACCCTCATCGAGCTGATGGTGGTCGTTCTGATCATCGGCATCCTGATCGCCATCGCACTGCCAACGTTCCTGGGTGCACGCACCCGCGCACAGAACCGTGCGGCTCAGTCGGACCTTCGCAACGCCCTCGTGGCAGCGAAGACGATCTACACGGACAACAGCACCTACGTCGCCGCGACCGCGGCCGGCGTCGGCGGCGTCGAGTCATCGCTGACCTTCGTGGCAGGCGCTCCTGCTAACGGATCCACCTCGGTCGGCGTCATGGCTGCTCCCACCCAGACCGATTGGGCGGCGGCCCGCCAGTCAGCATCGGGGACCTGCTTCTACATCTCCGATTCTTCGACGAACGGAACGAGGTACGGACAGGCAGCTGCCACTGGCGCCTGTGCAGCTCCGACCCTCGCACTGGCACCGAACGCGAGCTGGACGTAAGTCACCACAGCTCGACTGCACCATCGAAGAAGGACGGTCCGCAAGGGCCGTCCTTCTTCGTATGGGCTGCCTACGGCCACGACGGGAGCCATCGTAGAAGATCGGACCATCCCTTCGGGATGGATGCCCCCACCCAGATCGGCAGGAACAGGACGGCCGCAGTGAGCGTGGCGAGACCTACGCTCCACGTGGCGACCGACCGCACGTGTCCCTCGAGACCCCTGAGGGTCGCGGCGATACCCAGGCAAAGGAACGGCACCGCCGGAAGCATGTAGAAGATGAACTGGGTTCGTCCCACGAAGAGCCATGGGGCGAAGAGGGCGAGCACCATGCCGAAGACCACGGCATCCCGCCAGTCCAGACGCCTGAGGATGCCGAGGACCGACAGGGGCAGCAAGAGCAAGAACCCCCACCAGATCCCAGGGTTCCCCAGGGCAACGATGGCCTGCACGCTGCCCTGATGCTGAGCTCTGAAGTACTCGATCGGATGCAGGAGCAGTGGCCAGGTCCACGCCGGTGAGTTCTCCGGCTGCACCTGGAGGTGAGAGGCGTGATACTCGAACATCCGTGCCTGCAGCGTGATGAAGTCGGCGAAGGCAGGACCATGTTGGAACCAGAATGCGCCGTAGCTGATGAGGTACACGAGGGTCGGCAGCACCACGAGCGACGCGGCGATCGTCCCGCATGACGCAACGAGTGTCCGGGTGGACCGCTCGCAACCTCGGATCGACCACACGGCCAACATCGCGATCGCGGCGATGAGGCCGAAGACACCTGTCCATTTGCACGCGATCGCGGCGCCGAACATCACTCCCGCCAGCGCTCGATCCCGCGTTCCGAACCATCGCCACGCGCGGGATTGCCGGGGCGTGATCCCGCCCATCCCTTTCCGGTCTCGCACCAGGAACAGGACCCCCGCCAGGACGAAGGTGCTGAGGAAGATGTCCAACATCGCGATTCGGCTCTGGACGATGTGGAGGCCGTCGAGGGCGAGCATCCCTGCCGCGAAGCTGGCCCATCCGATCGACCTCCAGAGCTCGATCGCGATGAGGTAGACGAGGAGCACCCCAGCGATCCCGAACAGGGCGGACGGGAAACGCCACCCGATCGACCGAAGACCCAAGGGCCCTTCGCCGAGGAGGGCGATGATCCACTTGCCCATCGGAGGATGCACCCAGGTGCTTTCGTCGGCGATCCGGACGGCGGGGGGATCGTCGATCGCGATCCCGAATCCGCCGCCCAGGTAGGCATTCGCGTCGTACACGTAGAAGGGCTCATCCCAGTAGGGTGCGCCGGGGTTCGAGATCCCCCAGAAGCGCACGCCGGCGGCCACGATCAGGATCGCGACGGGTGCCACGATCGCCAATGACAGCGTGCGTCGCGTCATGGTCCGAATCCTGGCACGGCCACCCTCAGATACCGCGGAAGTGAGCCTCATGAGGGGCTAAAGGCCGACCCCCAAACTGCCGACGCATGACCAGAAGCCATATGTCTATCAACCGACCCCATCTGCTGGATCACCGAGAAGACGGTTTCAGCATGGTGGAACTCGTCATCGGCATCTTTATCTTCGGCATCGTGATCACCGGCGTGCTGGTCTCGATGACGAGTTCGCTGAACCTCACGCGACAGAACCGGAACCGCTCCATCGCAGCGAACCTGGCCTCTCAGGAGATGGACACGGTCCGAAGCACCAACTTCGTTGACCTCACGCTTGGCGAGGTCCTCACCACGCAGACGGTCGATGGCGTGCCCTACACCGTGAAGCGAGAGACCGCCTGGGTGACAGCCGGGGCGACGTCCGGGGCGTGCCAGAGCGTCACCGGGGGCAACGACCCCGCCTACCTGTCGGTCGACGTCAGCGTGACCTGGAACAACATGGCGGGGGTGAAGCCCCCGACCGCGAACACCGTCGTCACACCCCCCGTGGGAACGTACGGCGCCAACACCGGGAACGTCGCCGTGTCGATCAAGAATGCGGCAGGCCAGCCTGTCGAGAACCTGGCGGTGACCCTCGTGCAGGCG
>DATDJD010000138.1:0-4530 GCA_036520695.1 Actinomycetota bacterium | reverse complement strand
GAGGCCGGGCTGCACCTCCTGCCGTGGGAAGTCGTGCGCGAGCCCGAGTGGGACGAGGACGACGAAGGCGTGTCGGCACGGGTCGCCGCTTTGGGTTATCCCGTGTTCACGAAGCCGGCCACGCTGGGTTCGAGCGTCGGCATCTCGAAGGTGCATGCGCCTGATGAGTTGGCGGCGGGCATGGCGGAGGCGTTCCGGTTCGCGCGGAAAGCGGTCGTGGAACGCGGGCTCGAGGACATGCGCGAGATCGAATGCGCCGTGTTGGGCAACGATGACCCCGTGGCCTCGACGTGCGGGGAGATCGTGCCCAAGGGCCACGAGTTCTACGACTACGCCTCCAAGTACCTCGACCAAGACGGCGCTCAGCTCCTGATCCCCGCGGACCTCGAACCGGCGATGCTCGCCCGTGTCCAACGTATGGCGGTGACCGCCTTCCGGGCCATCGATTGCTGGGGCATGGCGCGCGTGGACTTCTTCGTACGTGGCCCCGATGTGTTCATCAACGAGATCAACACGATCCCGGGGTTCACCTCTATCTCGATGTACCCCAAGTTGTGGGGCGCGAGCGGGTTGGCCTATCCCGACCTGATCGAACGACTCATCGAGCTGGCGATCGAACGACACGACGCGGAGCGTTCGAAGCGAACCACCGCGCCTGAGCTGGACGCCTAGCGAGCCCGAAGTGCGAGGGGCGCTAGAGGTGCACCACCGGACACGTCAGGGTTCGCGTGATGCCTTCAACGGACTGGATCTTGGCGACGACCAGCTTCCCCAGCTCGTCGACGGTGTTGGCTTCTGCGCGGACGATGACGTCGTAGGGGCCGGTGACGTCCTCGGCTTCGGCGACCCCGCCGATGGCGCGAACCTCGTCGGCGACGGCAGCGGCCTTGCCCACCTCCGTCTGGATCAGGATGTACGCGTGCACCACCGGTGAACCTCCCTAGGTTTCTCGGCCTGGTTTCTGCGGCCTGGTTCTCGAGTGCGTCATGCTAGTCGTGGACGTCGCGACCGCGCAACGCGCATCATCGCGGGGTGTTCCGCGACAGGGTCGACGCGGGGATCCAACTGGGCGCAGCGCTTGCCGTCGTGCTTCAGGGCGAGACTGATGCGCGGCGGGTCGTGCTCGGTATCGCTCGCGGTGGCGTGATCGTCGGCGCCGAAGTGGCGCGCGAACTCGGTGTTCCGCTCGACGTCGTGATCCCCAGGAAGTTGGGCGCACCCGGCAACCCCGAACTGGGTGTCGGCGCGGTGGCCCCTGGTGTCCAGGTGATCGATCGCGACATGACGCAGGCGCTCGGGGTGTCCGAGGAGTTCCTGGCGCGCGAGGCCGCGAAGCAGCTCGCCGAGATCGAACGCCGGACCCTGGCCTACCGCGGACACCGCCCACCACTGGACCTGCACGCCACGACCGCGATCGTGGTCGACGACGGGGTCGCGACCGGGGTGACCGCGATCGCGGCGCTCCGATGGGCGCGCGCACGCGGCGCGACAGGGACGATCTTCGCAGCGCCGGTCGGTCCGGTCGGCGTGCAGGATCGGTTCGCGTCGGAGTGCGATCGGTGCCTGGTCCTGCACACCCCGGCGAGATTGAGGGCTGTGGGACAGTGGTACGACATGTTCGATCAGACCACCGACGATGAGGTTCGCGCCGCCCTGAGGGAACGGAGCTCGTGAAGGCTCTGGAACTCATCCTGGCGGCCGTCTGCTTCGGGATGGGGGTTCGGTCACTCGTGTACTGGGTGCGTCGGCCCTTCGAAGGAGGCGACACGACCGACTTGGTCCTGTTCGCCATGTTCGTCACCGGCCGGGTCGCCATGTGGTTCGCCGCCGCCGGGTTGTTCGTGCTCTACGCCTCGATCGACGCCCGAGGGCAAGCCTTCGTCGACGACGTTGCGCGCTACAGCTGGTTCTTCCTGGTGCTGATCTCGTTGGCGGCGATCCAGCTCGTGGCCAGCTTCATGCTCGGGCGGCGGACGCCACAGGAGTGAGTGTTCACCGGCCGTTCGCAGCGACAGGTGCTAGAAAGGATGCATGGCCCTTCCCTTCCGCACCCGGCTGATCGCCCTGGTCTCGACGATGGTCGTCGCCCTGGCGCTGCTCGGAGGCGCCGTCGTCCGCGCCAACGATGCGTCCTCGTTGCCACCGATCCAGGCCGACCTGTTGCTCGCCAACGTCGCCGACGCCTTGGCGCAGCCGTTCACGATCGCAGGCGATGTGCAGACCCACCTCGACCTCGGGTTGCCCGAGCTGCCGGCAGGGGTCGGGGGTGCCGGGCTCGGGGGAGATGCCGGGGTGATCGCGATGCTGGGTGGGACCCAGCGCTTCCGTGTCTGGCACTCCGCCGATGGCATCCGGATCGCCCAGATCACCCAGGTCAGTGAACGAGATCTGGTCGTCAACCGGCGAGAGGCATGGTGGTGGGACGCCGCAACGATGGAAGCCACGAAGGTGGACTTCGCGGCCCTCGGCAAGGGGATGGTGCCCGTGCCCGGCGGACCTGCTCTCGGCCCTGCAGGCGCCGTGGCGATGGATCCCGTCACGGCGGCGCGGCGTGGGATCGAGGCCCTCGCGCCGTTCGCCTCGGTTGCGGTCGAGGGCACCGGGGAGGTCGCGGGGCGCGCCGTGTATGACCTCGTGCTGACGCCGCTGAGTGATCGGACCCTGATCGGCTCCGTCGAACTGTCGATCGACGCCGAGACGTGGTTGCCGTTGCGGTTCCAGGTGATCGCGCGTGCGGACGGAGAAGCCGCCATGTCGGCGGGGTTCACGAGCGTGTCCTACGACGCGATCGATCCAGCGGTGTTCGAGTTCTCGGCGCCTCCCGGTGCCGAGGTGCTCGACGGTCTCGCAGGGGTGAAGGACATCCTCAAGGGTGAGGGACCGCGGGTCGCCCCGATCGGGGACCACGGTGGCCCGACGCCGAAAGTGTTCGGCGAAGGATTCGAGTCGCGAGTGGCGATCCCCTTGCGAGATGGCCTGCCGGCCGAGCTCGCGCCGCTCCTCCCGTACGCCGGGCCGCTCTTCTCGGTGATGGAGACCGGCAGCGGGCAGGATCGGTGGCTCCTCATCGGGGCGGTTCCGGTGGACGTCCTGCAGGGCGACGCCGCGACGCTCCCGTGACGCCGGCGCTCGCGGCGCGCGGGCTCACCAAGCGCTACGGCGACCTCGCCGCCGTCGACGCCCTCGATCTGTCGGTCGAGCGTGGGGAGCTGTTCGGGTTCCTGGGGCCGAACGGGGCCGGCAAGACCACCACGATCCGCATGGCGCTGGGGCTGATCCTGCCTTCCGACGGTCAGGTGGATCTGTTCGGTGAACCCGTCGTGGCGGACCGAGCACCCTTGGAACGGGTGGGCGCATTGGTCGAGGAGCCGGCCTTCTGGAAGTACCTCTCGGGCCGCAAGAACCTGGAGTACTTCGCGAGAGCGGGCAGCGATCGTAGCGATCGGCGGGCTCGGCTCGCCAGGGTCGATGACGTGCTGGCGCGGGTGGGGCTCACCGAGGCGGCCGGCAAGCGGGTCAAGGCATACAGCCAGGGCATGCGGCAGCGACTCGGTTTGGCGCTCAGCCTGCTGGGCGAACCGGAGTTGCTCGTCCTGGACGAACCCACCAACGGCCTGGACCCCAGCGGCATGCGCGAGATGCGGACCCTCCTTCGAGGGCTCGCCGACGACGGCACCACGATCTTCGTGTCGAGTCACTTGCTCGCCGAGGTCGAAGTGATGTGTGACCGGGTCGGTGTGATGGCACAGGGGCGACTGGTCGCGCAGGGACCACCGGCGACGCTGCGGGGTGCCGTCGACCGAGTGCGACTCGAGGTCGACGACGTCGCAGCGGCGCATCGGGTGATCGAGGATGTACCTGGGTTCAGCCCCGTCGTCGACGATGGGACCGGCGAGCCACGACCCGAACCCGGCATCATCCGCATCGCGCTGGCCGAAGGAGCGTCCACGGCGGTACTCAACGCGGCGCTGGTCGCGGCGGGCATCGGCGTCAGCGAACTCGCACCCGAGCGCTCTTCGCTGGAAGACGTCTTCATGACCTTGGTGGAGGGCGCCGATGTACCGCGTTGAGCTGGCGAAAGCCTTCCACCGCTGGCGAACCTGGCTGTTGGCCGCGGCGATCGGTGGGATCCCCGTCATCATCGTGTTCGCCTTGAAGGTCTCGCCCCCGGATCCCGTTGGGGCCGAGGACGCGCCGCCGTTCCTGTTCCAGATCGCGTCCAACGGGCTGTTCGCCGCGCTCACTGCGTTGGCGGTCGTCCAGCCGTTCTTCCTTCCGTTGGCGACCGGGTTGTTCGCCGGAGATGCGATCGCGGGCGAGGCCCAGTCGGGGACGCTGCGCTACCTATTGCTGCGACCGGTGCGTCGATCGCGATTGATCCTGGCGAAGTACGCCTCGTCGATGACGCTGCTCGGTGTCCTCGTGGCCGTCACGATCGTCACCGGCGTCGTGGCGGGAGCGGTGGTCTTCGGGCTCGGGCCGTTACCCACGTTGTCGGGGACGACCCTGTCGGTGGGCGCATCGCTGCTG
>DATDJD010000137.1:0-8668 GCA_036520695.1 Actinomycetota bacterium | reverse complement strand
CAAGCCTCGTTGATCACCGGGAGCACGTGCCGATGGCCGAACGATCGGATCCGGTCGAGCAGCGCACTTTCGTCCGGAGTCAGCCACTCGTCCGTTCGGAACGGATCGTCGTCGAGCAACGACTCACGGTCGTCGAGCTCGCTCACGAGCCCGTGCTACCCACGTTCGAAGTAGCGCGCGAGTTCCCAGTCCGTGATGCTCATGTTGTCGAAGATCGACTGTTCCTGCACCGCGGTGTTCAACAGGTGTCCGTACACGAAGTCGCCGAACATCTCCTTGGCCGCCTTGCTCTTTCGGAACACGTCGATCGCCTCGTGGAGGCTTGACGGCACTCTCGGCACGCGCTTGGCCTCGTATGCGTTGCCCTTGAACTCAGCCGGCGGTTCGATCTTGTTCTTGATGCCCCACATGCCGGCCGCCACCGTGGCGGCGAACGCCAGGTACGGGTTCGCGTCGGCACCGGGGATGCGGCACTCCACGCGGAACCCGTTGTGCTCACCGACGGTGCGGTAGCCGCAGGTCCGGTTGTCACGGCTCCACACGATCGCGGTGGGCGCCCACGACGCGAGTTGGTAACGCTTGTAGCTGTTCACGAACGGCGCGTACATCCACGCCATCTCCCGGGCGGTCGCCATCAGCCCGCCGACGTACCAGCGGAACTCATCGGTCATGTTGCCCTGACCGTCCTCGCTCCAGGTGAGGCTCTTGGTGCCCTTGGCGTTCCAGATCGACGAATGGATGTGGCAGGACGAGCCGGCCTCTTCCATCGTCCACTTCGCCATGAAGGTCGCGGAGACGCCGTTCAGCGCCGCGATCTCTTTGACGCCGTGCTTGTAGATCGAGTGATGGTCGGCGTTGGACAGCGCCTCGGAGTACGTGACGTTGATCTCGTGCTGACCCTTGCCGAACTCGCCCTTGGAGAACTCGATCGGGATCCCCGCGCCCCGCATGTGGTTGCGGATCTGGCGGATGATCCACTCGTCCTTCGTGGTCTGGAGCATGTGGTAATCCATGATGTAGGTGCTCGACGGATGCACGTCTCGGTATCCGCGCTCGGCCAGCTCATCGAACCCGTCCTTGAACAGGTAGAACTCCAGTTCCGAGCCCGTCTTGACCGTGAAGCCCATCTCGGCCGCCTTCGCCAACTGACCCTTCAGGATCTGGCGCGGCGCCACCGGCACCGGGACGTCCTCGTCCTCGGCGTAGATGTCGCAGATCACCATGGCGGTCTTCTCGAGCCAGGGGCACAGGCGCAAGGTCGCCATGTCGGGCATCATCCGGAAGTCGCCGTAGCCCGTCTCCCAACTCGCGTACTCATAGCCGGGGAGCGGTTCCATCTCCATATCGACCGCGAGCAGGTAGAGGCAGGCGTGCAGGCCTTCCTCACCCAGCACCTCGTCCAGGAAGAAGTCGGGGAGCACGCGCTTGCCCATGAACCGGCCCTGTAGGTCGGTGAACATGCACAAGACGGTGTCGATATCGCCCGCCGAGGCCAGTTCTTCGAGTTGCTTCGCGTCGAGCATCCCTTGCACCTGCATCGGTCCTCCTGGATGTGTCCCACGCACGGACGCGGCGGCCGAAGAGGCCGCCGCGTCCAGTACTGGTCCTGCGTCGAGCTAGCCGGACGGCGTCGGTGTCGGCGAGTCATCCCCTTTGCCGAGGATCGCCTCTTGTTCTGCCGCGGACGAGCTGAAGCCTTCCTTATCGGGCACGCCCTGCTCACCCTGCGTCAAGGCGAATTCCTCCTCGGGGGAAAGGACCAGACGGTGTCGTCCGGCGACAGCGAAGTAGAGGATGCCAAGCGCGAAGTACACGGCCACCCCGTACACGCCTGGTCGGTAGTCCTCGTTGAGGAAGATCGACACCAACGCCACGAGGGCGATCACGCCAGCGAGCATGGCGCCGGCCTGGCCCCAAGGGCTCACGTACGGGCGGTCGATGTTCGGGAGGTTCCGTCGCAGTAGCACGAAAGAGATGGCCTGCAGCGTGTACGCAAGCACGGCTGCGAACACGGCCATGTTCAGCACGGCGGCCACGACTTGTGCTCCTAGGTCGCCTTCCTGCCTCCCCAAGTACCAGACGACCCACAGGACGGCGTAGCCCACGACCGCGCCGGCGATCAACGCGATGTGCGGAGTCTTCCGCGTCTTGTGTGTTTTCGACAGGAACTTCGGGAAATATCCGGCCCTCGAGAGTGAGTAGGTGTTACGACCGTAGGCGTACATGATCGTGAAGAAGCTCGCGATGAGGCCGACGAGCCCCATCATGCCGAGCAGCACGGCGCCCGTGTTGTCGCCGAAGATCGCCTTGAAACCGTCGAACAGCGGGGTGCCCGACTCACCGATGCCGAGCGCGCCACTGCCCACTCCTGAGTTGAGCAACAGCGTGCCGATGCTGAGGAGCAGGAGAGTGTGCATGCCGCGGATCGTTCCCTTAGGCACGTCGCGGCGCGGGTCCATGGACTCTTCGGCCGCGAGCGGCACCTCCTCGATCGCGAGGTAGAACCAGATCGCGAACGGCAGGGCTTTGAAGATACCGCTGACCCCGAACGGCAGGAAGGAACCGTCCCCGGCGGGCGTCGCACCACCTCCATCGGCGATGTTGAACCACAGATCCGGGCTGAACTTCCCGCTCACGAGCGCCGCGACGTAGAACACGAGCAGGATGCCCATCGCGACGACCGTGATGACGATCGTGAAGCGGAACGTGAGCTCGACGCCGCTGATGTTGATCGCGAGGAACACGACGTAGAAGAAGGCCCACCAGAAGGGCTCACTGTTCCACCACGGAGCGCCGACGATGTTGAATAGCTCGGCGATCGTCGATTGTGCCAGCAAGGCGATCGCCCCACCGACCACGGCCGTGGTGATCACGTACTCGGCGTTCTCCGCGAGTCCGGTCAGGAATCCTCCCCACGGTCCCATCGCCGAGCGTGCGAAGGAGTATGCGCCACCCGTGTGGGGCAACGCGGGGGACATCTCGGCGATGCTGTAGCAGAGTCCGTAGTACATGATCGCGATGATGGCGGTTGCGATCAGGAGGCCGCCGAAGCCACCGACGCTGAGCCCGAAGTTCCAGCCGTAGTAGTCCCCAGAGATGACGGCGCCGACCCCGAGCGCCCACAGGGACCAGACGCCTGCATGTCGCCGGAGGCCCCGCTCTTCGAAGTAGCCCTCACCGACCTCTCGGTAGGTGACTGAGCCGACCTTGCGCTCGGACATACGTCCCTCCCTCCGCCGTCCGACCCCCCGTCGGCCCGGTCAACGCGTATCGAGCCACAAACGGGTTTGTCTGTCAAACGGTTGGAGGTTCGTTCCTGCGTCCCTGCCTGGCAGGGATCGAACCGATCACCGTCAGGCACGTGACACCCAGGACCACGGGAAGGACGCCCCACGCGGCGATAGCATCCGCCGAGACGAGACCCACCAGGATGGCGGTGATCATGACCTGAGCGGTGACTTCGAGGTGCCACCACCGCACTGCGATGACCATCGCGAGCGGGATCCCAACCAACGGCCAGAAGTTCCAGCCGTCCGCAGGTCCCGTCAGCACCGGGACGCCGACGGCCAGGATGATCATCGAGCCCATGCTAGGCGAGCTGCCGTTTTGACAGCATTTGTCAGACAAACTATGTTCCCCTATCTGGGAGGTGTCGATGGCGAGGAAGCGTCTGTCGTTCAGGGTTCGCGACGAACTCGCGGGCCGCATGGCTTCCGGGCGTATCCCGCCGGGCACGAAGCTTCCGCCCGAGCCCGAACTCGCTGAGGAACTCGGCGTGTCCCGCGCAACCCTTCGCGAGGCGCTGCGGTCGCTCGAGGAGGACGGGTTCGTGTCCAGGACCCGCGGTGCCGGCACCTTCACGACGCATCGGCCCCGTCTACGGAACAACCTCGACGTGAACTTCGGTGTCACCGAAGCGATCGCAGCCGCGGCGATGACACCGGGAACGATCGAGAGCGCCGTGCACGCAGGGTCGGCGACCGAGGATCAGGCCCTGGCGCTCGACCTCCAGATAGGAGACCCCGTCGTTGCGCTCGAGCGGGTCCGAACCGCGGACAGCCGCCCGGTGGTTCTGTCCCATGATGTCGTGTCGGCAGCCCGCCTGTCGGCCCGGCACGTTGCAGGGATGCCGCTCGACGGCTCGCTCTACGACCTCCTTGAGCGCGGAGGCAGTGCCGTCGAGCACGGTGTCGTTACCGTCGCGCCCATGCGGGCGGACCGACTGTTGGCTCGCCGCCTCCGGATCCGCGCCGGTGCGCTCCTCATGGTCCTACGCCAGGTGGACTACGGCCGCGAGGGCGAGCCTCTGCTCTTGTCAGTCGAGCATCACCTCTCTGAAGCCTTCGAGTTCACCGTGGTCCGTCGAGGGCCGGGAAGGAGAACAACGTGACGACCGACGTGGGCAAGGTGATGAGGCTCAAGCGGGTCATCGACCCACATGGGGTGTCGGTGATCTGTGCGCTCGACCACGGTATGACCTCACCAACGTTCCTCGAGCCGTTAGCTGACATCACACTGCGCACGAGGGAAGCGGTTGCCGGCGGCTCCAACGTGATCATGATGAGCAAGGGGATGATCCGCATCGCCGCCGAAGGATTCTCGCCAACGACCTCGCTCGCCCTGCTGCTCTCGGCAAGCGCCTCTCCAGACGGTGACCGTCCAGAGATCGTGCAGATCGCGGAGGTCGAGGAAGCGCTCAAGCTGGGCGCAGACGCCGTCGTGTTGTTCACCGCGCTCGGCGGTGACACCGAGACGGGCATGATCGACATCCTGTCCTCGGTCGGCCGAGAGTGTGCGACCTTGGGCATGCCCTTCATCGCAGAGGCCGAGTTCCCGACGACGTATGCAACCGTGGAGGAGCTGAAGCAGCAGTACGGGTTCGAGTACCTGCGGCGGAACGTGCGACTGTGCGCCGAGCTGGGCGCTGACATCGTGAAGACGAACTGGCCGGGCGATCAGGACTCGTTCGGCAGATGCGTCGAGGCAGCCAACGGCATCCCCGTGGTGCTCGCGGGTGGTTCTCGGCTCGAGGACGCCGAGCTCTTGAACCGCATGGAACAGGCGATGGGCGCGGGTGCGATCGGGTGCTCGGTCGGGAGGAACATCTTCATGCACGCCAACCCGGAGGCGATCGCGAGGGCGCTGTCGCGGGTGATCCGCGAGCGGTGGACCGCCGAGAAGGCGCTCGAGGCGCTGCGGCAGGAGATGTCGTAGATGCGCGCGGCGTTCATGACGGCCGTCAACGCGGTTGAAGTGCGCGACGACGTGCAGGAACCCGAGCTCGACCCCGCCGGCGCACTCCTGCGGGTCGAGGCGTGCGGCATCTGCGGCACCGATGCGCGGACCTTCTTCAACGGGGATCCGAAGGCGCCGTCACCATGGCAGTTGGGGCATGAGCCGGTGGGGGTACTCGAGGCCGTCGGGCCCACGGCCGACCTGCCTCCGGGGGTCGTCCAGGGGGATCGCGTGTTCCTCGGATCGATCTTGACGTGCGGGGATTGCCGGTGGTGCGCCGAGGGCTTCCAGAACCTGTGTGAGCACCACTTGCTGTACGGATACGACCCCTACCCAGGGGCCTATGCAGAGCTGGCTGCCGTGCCCCCGATCGCGACCAAGAACCTGATCCCGTTGCCTCCCGAGCTGCCCTCCGACCTCGCGACCGTCGCCGATCCGTTCGCGTGCGCGTTGAACGGCATCGAGCAGCTCGACGTGCGGCTCGGGGACACCGTCGTGATCCTCGGCACCGGTCCGATCGGATGCTGGCAGGCCGTGATGGCACGCGACCGCGGCGCCTCTCGGGTCTACCTGACCGACGTCTCGGGTGACCGCCTGAAGATCGCGCTCGACGCGGTCGGGGATGTGGTCGACGATTCGTGGGTGGCGGGCGAGGACAACGGCGTCGAGGAGGTCCTCTTGCGCACGGGAGGCCACGGGGCCGAGCGCGTGAGCGTCGCGGCACCGGCTAAGCCGGCACAACAGGCGGCGCTCGAGATGGCGGCCAAGCGAGCGAAGGTCGTCTACTTCGCCGGCCTGCCGAAGCACGACCCCGTGAGTCCCCTCGACATGAACCAGCTTCACTACAAGGAGCTCGACATCCTCGGTGCATACGGGGCGACCCACCGTCAGTACCGCATCACGATGGACTACCTCGACCGTAAGCAGGACGTGCTCGCAGCTGTCGTGACCCACCGGTGGCCCCTCGAGCAGATCGGCGAGGCGTTCGAGACGATCCGCTCGGGCACAGGTCTCAAGATGGTGATCGTGCCGTGAGTCACTCGTTTGTGATCGGCTGCGACGTCGGCAGCCAGGGCACGAACGCCGCCCTCTACCGCGACGACGGCGAGTTGATCGAGTCGGCGTACGAGGCCTATGACGTGGCCTTCCCCCATCCAGGGTGGGCTGAGCAAGATCCCGACGTCTGGACCGCGGCTGTCGAGCGCACATGTGCGCGGCTGGTAGCGGCCAGCCCTGGCGGGGCCGCGGCGATCCGCGGGCTGTCGTTCGGGTCGCAGCTCGACGGCATGGTCGTCTGCGACGTTGACGGTCGTCCGGTGCGCCCTGCGATGATCTGGATGGATCGCCGCGCCGAGGACCAGGCCGCTGAGCTCGCCGGGCGGTACTCGCCCCAAGACTTCTACCGAGCGGTGGGAGCCAACCTCGACTCCTCGCATGCGGTGTTCAAGGCGCTCTGGGTCCGCGACGAGGAGCCCGAAGCCTGGAAGACCGTTACCCACATCATGCCGCCCGGTTCTTACGTGCTCCGGCATGCGACCGGCGAGCTCGCCGTCGACTACTCCAACGCCAGCTCCCTCGCGTTGCTCGACCCTCGCACACGTGCGTGGTCGACCGAGGCGCTCGAGGCGACGGGCATCGACGAGGTGTTGCTGCCCCGCCTCGGGGCAGGGACCGAGCCGGTCGGTACGGTGACCGCCGCATTCGCCGACGCGAGCGGGCTTGACCTGTCGACCATCGTGGCGATCGGCTGCGGCGACGAGATGGCGGCGACGCTCGGCGCCGGTGTCTTCGAGCCCGGTGATGTCTGCGACGTCGTGGGCACGGCCGAGCCGGTGTGCGCCGCGAGCGCTGAGCCACGGGAGGACCCGACGATGCTCGTTGAGTGCCATCCGCACGCCGACCCCGACGCGTGGCTTCTCGAGAACCCCGGCTTCGTCTCGGGCGGCAACCTTCGGTGGTGGCGCGACCAGTTCGCGCCGATCGAACGGGATGCGGAAGCTGTGGGGCTCGGCGACGCGTACGACTTCCTCTCGGTCGAGGCGGGGCACGTCGAGCCGGGGGCCGAGGGGCTCGTGTTCCTGCCGTGCATGCAGGGTGCGATGGCGCCCGAGTGGAACGGTGCTGCCCGCGGTGTGTTCTACGGGCTGACCCTTGCGCATACTCGCGACCACATGACACGCGCGATCCTCGAGGGAAGCGCATTCGCCCTGCGAGACATCCTCGACGCGATGCGCAACGCCGGTCTCGACGTGCGGCGACTGACGATCGTGGGTGGGGGCGCGAAGGGTCCTTTGTGGCGTCAGATCAAGGCCGACGTGACAGGTCTGCCTGTTCGCGTGCCGGAATCGGTCGAGACGACCGCGACCGGGGCCGCGATCCTTGCGGCGGTGGGCGCGGGCGTCCATGCAACCGTTTCAGATGCGGTCGCGACGTTCGTGCGGTTCCGTCCGGACGTTCACGAACCCGATGCAGGCAACCGCGATCGATACGAGGACTCCTACGGCCGGTATCGCGCGGTCTACGGCGCGCTTCGGCCCGTATTCGGCGTCTGAGCGGAAGCCAAGTCGGTCCCTTCCTCCGCCGATGCACCGGTAACGAGCGACGAGCGACCCGTCATTCCTCCGGCGTCACGTAGGCGGCTGTGATGCCGCCGTCGACGATGAGCGAGGACCCCGTCATATAGCTCGAGTCATCGCTCGCCAGGAATAGCGCCGCTTTCGCGAGTTCCTCGGCGTGGCCGAGCCTGCCCATCGGGATATGGACGAACCGGCGCTGCTTCTTGGCCTCATCCGACAGGAGCGCGAGGAGCAACGGCGTTTCGATCGGCCCGGGGCACAAGGCGTTGCACCGCACACCTTTCCGGGCATACTCCACCGCGATCTCGCGGGTCATGGCCAGGACGGCGCCTTTGGAGGCCGTGTACGCGGTCTGGGACGTCGCCGCCCCGAGCCACGCCACGAACGACGCGACGTTGATGATGGACCCGCCACCGTGCTCGAGCATGGCGGGGATGCCGTACTTGCAGCCGAACGCGACGCCCTTCACGTTGACCGCCAGCGTCGTGTCCCAGATGGACTCGTCGGTGGAGTGGACCGAACCGTCGGCGGGCAACATCACACCGGCGTTGTTGTAGAGGACGTCGAGTCGCCCGAAGCGATCGACCGCCGCCGCCACCATCGCCTGCGCGTCGGTTTCCTTCGACACGTCGGCGTGGACGTACGAGGCCCCATCGCCGATCGCGGCAGCGGTCGCTTCACCTGCTTCGTCATTCACATCCGTGAGCACGACCTTGGCGCCTTCGGCAGCGAACAGCTCCGATGCCACCTTGCCCATGCCGCTGCCACCACCGGTGATCAGCGCAACCTTGCCGTCCAGACGCATCGCTCCTGCCTCCCTTGACTGTTCTCGTGGCGAGGGGTTCGAGCGCGAAGCC
>DATDJD010000136.1:0-3367 GCA_036520695.1 Actinomycetota bacterium | reverse complement strand
GCGCCGGTATGCCTGTCGCGGGGAGCGCGAAGCTCGCGACCAGCACGACGGCACCGAGCGACTGCGCCACGGCGCGCCGGAACGAGCTTCGAGGGGATCTCACCGAACAGGTGTCGGCATCTCGAGGGTCAGAACCCAAGGCGGCGAAGCGAGGAACTTCCGAGCGTGTGCCGAGGGTGCGCCGCTCTACCCCGAGGCATCGAGGATGAGGGGTTCGATCGGGGTCTGGGAGAAGTCGAAGTTGAGGGCCAGGTCGCCCAAGATCCGGACGCGTTCGCGCACCGTCGGACGAGAGTCGGGCCACCCGTCCTGATCGGGGTCCAAGCGGGCTCCATCCAGGAACCGATCCTCGATCAGCTTCAGGTAGGCATCGAACGACAACGTTTGACTGTCGATGTGACCGGGCCGCGCCCACGGACTGATCAACAAGCTCGGCACCCTGAGCCCGTAACCGTTCTCATCGACGTTGGGGGGACGCACGTGGTCGTAGAAGCCGCCCCAGTCGTCCCATGTGATGAAGATCGCTGTGCGGAGCCATTGCTCACGGGGTCCCTGCATCACCGCGTTCACCAGCTCGGTGACCCAAGCCTCGCCCGCACCGATGTCGTCGGGTGGGTGTTCGCCCTGGCCCTGCGTCGGCATGATCCACGAGACCGCCGGCAGGTTGCCTCGTGCCGCCGCATCGAAGAAGTCGGTGTTCGGGCGGATGTTGTCCAACTGACCCGTGTGCTCCACCGTCCGGAATCCCGGCAACGGGTTCTGCACCGGCACCGTCTTGGAGATGCTGTTCTCCAACTCGGCACACGGGGGTGCGATGCAGGTTCGGGGGCCCACGAAATAGCCCCAGCTCACGCCCGCCTTGTACAGCAGCCAGGTGATGTCGGCCCACAGGTACGGGCGTGGCGCACCGTCCGAGGGCTCCCATTGCCGCTTCCCCTCGGCAGCCGCGTTCCGGCCAGGGGTGTCGAGATCGGACTCGCAGCTCATCGGGTCGTTCAGATCCGAGCAGGTCGCCGACCAACCCGAGACCAACGCGAGATGGGAAGGCAGGGTCGCTGAATCCACGGGCCCGAACATGCGGTCGTGGAGCACATAGGTCTGGGCGTACTTCCAATAGTTGGGGATCTCGCTCGCGGTGTGGAAACCCATCGCGTCGGGCGTGCCGCCCGGACCAGGGCGTGCCCGGGGGCACGGTGGCGTTTCGGGACGTCCGACGCACGTGTTCCCCCTGCGGTCGAGCGCCCGGAGGAACCCGTCCATCTTGCCGCCGTTGACGTCGGTGATCGCCGCTTCCTGGCCGTGGGGCCCACCCCCGTCGATCAGGTTCGTGTCGTGGTACGGACGTCGGCACGGACCGTTCGGGTCGGGGATGCACGGCTCGAAGGTTCCGTTCGCCCGGCGGGGGATGCCGTCGGCACCGGGGAACGTGCCGAAGTAGTGATCGAAGGAACGGTTCTCCTGCACGATGAAGATCAAGTGATCCAGGTTCATGATCCCGTCGGCTGGGTCGACCGGCCGGAAGGGGTCACGCACCGGCGCCGGCGCAGGTGGGTTCAGCAGCGGCTTGACGTCGACCCCGCGGGGCACACCTTCTGCCACGATCGGATACTGGTCTGGCACCAGGAACGGCGGTGGCGTCTCATGCGCAGGCGACGCAGCTGCAGCAGGGGAAGGTGCGGCGAGGTCGCCTTCGATCAGAGGTCCATCGGCCGACCGGGTGCACGCGATCGCGACCACCGATGCGGTGACGAGCGCCACCACGCCGTATATGCGGTCCCTCCGTCTTCGCACCATGGGCTCGCGATCCTCTTCTCAGTTCCGGAACGGGAAGGGATCGAGCACCAATGGCGGGAGTGGTTCCTGGCTGAAATCGAAATCGTCCACGAGGTCCCCGAGGATGCCGACCGCTTCCCGCGTCGTGGGACGAGGATCGGGCCAGCCCCAGTTCATCCCGTTCAGACGTCGGCCGTTCAGGAACCGATCCTCGATCAACTTCAGGTAGGCGTCGTAACTGAGGGTCTGGTGATCCACGAACCCCGGCTTGGCCCACGGGCTGATCACCATGCTGGGCACACGTAGCCCCCACCCGTTCTCATCGACCACGGGCGGTTCAACGTGGTCGTAGAACCCGCCCCAGTCGTCCCAGGTCAGGAAGATGGCGGTATGGAGCCACTGGTCCTCGGGACCTTCCATGACCGCATTGATCATCCGGGCCACGAAGGCCTGTCCCAACTCGATCGAGTCGGGCGGGTGGTCGCCATGGTCGGCCACCGGCATCACCCACGACACCGAGGGCAACGTGCCGGCCTTCGCGTTCTTGATGAACTCGGTGTTGGGCCGGATCCGATCGAGCTGGCCGGTGGCCTGCGTCGCCGTGAACCCGGGGAGGATGTTCTGCACCGGCGCCGTCTCGATGCCGCTGACCTTCTCGCACGGCGGCTCGATGCAGGTTCCCTTGCCCACGTAGTAGGACCATGAGATGCCGGCGCGATACAGGTACCACGTGATCGGCGCCCACACGTACGGACGGGGTTCCCCGAAGGGCGGCACCCAGATGTGGCCCTTGTCCGCGTACTGCTCGCCCGGGAACTTCTGCTCCGATGTGCAGCTCATCGCGTCATCGGGATCGGTGCAATTGGCCGACCACCCCGAGACGAGGAACAGGTGCGCGGGCAAGGTCCAGGAGTCCGTGGGCGCGAACATGCGGTCGTGCAGGGTGAAGGTCTGGGCGTATTTCCAATAGATCGGGATCTCCTGGGCGGTGTGGTAGCCCATGATGTCGGGCGCACCGTTCGGGCCTGGCGTCGTCTGGGGACACGGAGGCATCGTCGGGTTCTTGATGCAGCCGTTCCCGATCGAGCGCAGAGACTGAACGAACCCGTTCATCTGACCATCCGCGATGTTGATCGTGGATGCATCCTGGCCGTGGGGTCCGCCTTGATCGAAGAAGTTCGTGTCGTGGTAGGGCAGCCAACAGGTGCCGGGCCTGTCGGGGTCCGGTTGGCAGACGGGTTTGGTGCCGCCCTCGGCAGGGACGATGCCGTCCGCGCCGGGGAACGTGCCGAAGTAGTGGTCGAAGGAACGATTCTCGAGCACGACGAAGACGAGATGGTCGATGTTCTGGATGCCGATAGCCGGGTCGATCGGTCGTGCGCTGTCACCTTCAGGTTCCAGCGATGGAGGGTTCTCCAATGGCTGCGTGTCGACGCCCCGGGGTGCCGCGTCCGGGTCGGGGTCGGACACGTACCCGGGTGCACCCATGACGTCGGTGGGCTCGACCCACTCGGTCGCCACCGGCTCGGGGGGCTCGGCCGAGGTTGCGCTCTGAGCCGTGGTCGGAGACGAGCTGGGACCTGTCTCGCCGGCA
>DATDJD010000135.1:0-4397 GCA_036520695.1 Actinomycetota bacterium | reverse complement strand
GGGGCTGGTCGCGACCCGAGGATCGTCTTCCACCCGCGATGGCCATGGGGGTTCGACCTGGACGAACACGAATCGGTCGCCGACACCGGCGGTGCCTCCGGGGAGCACACCGTCGTCACGAGCTCGCTGCGAGCAGCGTTGCGCGATCGGGGTGTCAGCCATCGTCGTTCACCCTATCGACGGCGACAGAGAGCAAGAGCGCCCGCACGGGCAGTCTCGAGGGTCGGAACGCCGTCACCTAGTGAGGTCGGTCGGCGGGTGGCGTCACCTTGTAGCTCTGGACCCGAGACGGCACCAACGGGCTCAGCAGTACTTCAACCTCGGTGACACCGCCGCTACCTTGCAACCGGATCGCTGCCTCGGTTCTACTCTTCGCCGAGATGCGGTCCGCCGTGAACGGTCCGTGTTCGTCGCGTAACGCCTCGGCCTGTTCGCGCCGGCGTTCGCGAGGCTCATCCTGATCGACGTTGTCGGCGAAGAGCCGATCGGCGATATCGTCGTCCCAGTGCTCGATGAGCAGCCCGATCACGCCGTCGCAGGCGGCGCGCAGTTGCGGGGTCGGTTCCGCGGTCGCCTCAGGCAGTGCTCCGAGGTCGTCGAGGCGCTCCAACGCTTCGAGCGACACGATGCCGGTCGGCACGTCGGTCAGGTTCGTCAGGATGACGAGCCCCGCGCGCCGATCCGGAACCCACATCATGTGCGAGGCGAACCCGGGCAGGCCGCCGGCGTGACGAACGATCGTCCCGAACCGGAGATCGTGCTCCACGACCAGGCCGAACCCGTAGCCTCCCGCGGTGAGCCGACCGGTCTCCTCATCGAGGCTCGACGGTCTGGTCCGGTGCACCTGCTGCATCTCGCGGCGACTGGCACGAGACACCAGGCCCGTGTCGGGGTCGTCCCGGGGTGGGAACGCGTCCATGAGGAAGACGATCCAAGCGCCTACGTCACGTACCGTGCTCCACAAGCCACCACCGGCAACGAATGCGCCGTCCGTGAGTGGCTCGGGCTCCTGCAGCCACACGTCGTCTTGACGCCGGTAGCCCGTCAGGACGTCACCATCTGGTCGGTCCCACGTCGTCGCACTGAGTCCCAGAGGTCCGAGGATCCGATCGGTGAGGAACGCCTGCACAGGCTCGCCGGCGATAGCTTCGACGACCCGCCCCAACATCCCCCAGCCCAGGTTGGAGTACTCGTAGGCGACGCCGGGTGCTCGCGCGAACGTGGCACCGGCCGCGAAGATCCGATCGACGTCCTCAGGAGGGTCAGCGAGATGCCGGTCGGCCCAGGCGTTGTCCTCGGGTAACCCCGACGCCATGCTCATGAGGTGCCGCACGGTGACCCGTGGCGAATCGCTGGTTGGAGGATCCAGCGCTCTCAGCAACGGCACATACGCCTCGACCGGTTCGTCGAGGGCGAGCCGTCCTTCATCGCGCAGCATCAAGAGTCCTGCCGCGGTGAACGATTTCGTCATGGAACAGATGCGCGATGGCGTGTCGAGGGTGGGGATCTCAGCCGCACCGACACGGACGGTGCCGACGCCACCGGTGTGGACGAGGCGCCCGTGATGCACCAGCCCGAAGGCGATGCCGGGGATATCGTGGCGTTCGGCAACGCTCTCGAAGTGTTCGTCGAGTGAGGTGGCGATGCCTTCGGTCGGGACCTTCGTCACGACCCGACCACGCGGGCGACTGGATCTTCCTGGTCCACCCGGGGAGTGTAGGGCGGCGTCCGATGCACTCCAAGGCCGTTCCGGCACGAGCGCTCCTGCGCCGGCCTTTCCCGACTATTCCGATGCTTGCAGTAGGATTTCAGGAGGACGTACGCGATCTATTCAGGGGTCCGAACACATGACGCCGAGCGGGCAGAGGATGACCAGCAAGGTGGTTCGGGCTATCCGGACCCACCAACTCGCTGCGAAGCCGCATGTCGAAGGCCGGCCGCCATCGGCCACCAGGGTCGCCTTCGAGAAGATCGTGCTCCGATTGACGGGCGGCCACTTCGGGCGCCGCTTCTGAGGCGCCTGGTGGGGCGCTCCCTGTCCCGGCGCTTACCCTAGGGGGCGATGACGGACCTCGAAAGACCTCAGCTCGATCCTCGAGACCAGAAGACCAAGGACATGGTCCCTGCGTTGGCAGGGTTCAGCAGGGGGCTCCGTCAGCGAGCCAGCGGCCTCAATCGGCCGTCGAGTCATGCAGAAGCCGAGGAGACATCCAGCGGCAACTCGGGAACCTTCCGCGCGGCGATCTTCGGAGTCTCCGACGGATTGGTGTCCAATGTCTCGCTGATCATGGGGGTCGCCGGGGCCGGGGTGGATAACCAGGTCATCCTGATCGCCGGCCTGGCAGGGTTGCTCGCCGGTGCGTTCTCGATGGGTGCCGGCGAATACATCTCGATGCGTGCGCAGCGTGAGGTCTTCGAACGGTTGATCGATCTCGAGCGCAAGGAGCTCGCGCTGTTCCCCGAAGAGGAGCTCACCGAGTTGGCCGACATCTACGAGGAGAAGGGTGTGCCGTCCGGCCTCGCGAACGACCTGGCCACCGCCGTCATGGCCGACCCGAAGATCGCACTCGACACCCACGCGCGCGAAGAACTCGGCTTGGACCCCGAAGAGGGTCTCGGTTCGCCGTGGGGTGCCTCGATCGCGTCGTTCCTGATGTTCGCGTTCGGTGCTGCGGTCCCCTTGGTGCCGTTCATCTTCGGCGAGGGCACGAGTGCCATCGTCGTGTCAGCGGTCCTCAGCATGATCGTGCTGTTCATCGTGGGTGCCGGCATCTCAGTGCTCACCGGCAAGTCACCGTGGCTCTCGGGGCTGCGGCAGGTGGCGGTCGGCGCCGCGGCGTCGATCGTGACCTATGCGGTGGGTTCGCTGTTCAACGTCGCGATCGGGTGAGTCACCCTCGGGGGCACCACCCCGGTTATCCTGCTCTGGGGACGTAGCTCAGTTGGGAGAGCGCCGGCTTTGCAAGCCGGAGGTCGCCGGTTCGATCCCGGTCGTCTCCACCATCGCAACCGTTCGTTCGGGATACCATCATCCGGACCACTTCACCCTCCCCGAGGAGCCTTCGATGTCCAAAGAGATGCTGAACGAGAAGACGTTCTCCAAGGTCGAGCAGTACCAACCGGTCGTGATCCCGGGTCGACCGGACCAGGCCGTGCCCACCAAGGTCATGACGATCAACGGCACGATCGGCCGTGCCGCGTTCTTGCTGGCGCTGACGATCATCTCGGCGACCTACGGATGGCAGCGCGCGGACAACATGAGCGGTGCACTGAACGCCATCATGCTGATCGGTTTGCTGGGTTTGATCGGCCTCTCGTTGGTGACGGCGTTCAAGCCGAAGCTCGCCCCGTTCACCGGCCCGCTGTACGCGGTCGTGATGGGGTTCTGGTGCGGTGTGATCTCGTTCGGGTACGAGCAGGAGTTCGACGGGATCGTGTTGCAAGCGGTATTCGCGACCTTCGGGGTGTTCGCGGCGTGTCTGTTCCTGTACGGCTCCCGCATCGTCAAGGTCACGAAGAAGTTCATCGCTGTCGTCATGGTGGCCACTCTGGGCATCTTCTTGATGTACATGGCGGCGTTGGTGCTGGGTCTCTTCGGCGTAGAGCTCACGTTCATCAACTCGCCGTCGCCGTTGGGCATCGCCGTCAGCGTGGGGATCTGCATCGTGGCATCGCTCAACCTGTTCCTGGACTTCCACTTCATCGAGCAAGGCTCGAACGCGGGCGCGCCGACCTTCATGTCGTGGTACTGCGCGTTCAGTCTGTTGGCGACGATGATCTGGCTGTACCTGGAGATCCTTCGTCTGCTGAGCAAGGTTCGCAGCTAAGGAGCACGGTATGCGACGAGCGCTGGTCGTCTCGCTCGTCCTGGCCGCCGCGCTGCCCGTGCTGGCACCGCCCGCCCAGGCCGAGACCGAACGGGGTGGACGTGAGTTCTCGGCGACGGTGTCGACGATCCACGGTCCGACCCGCGAACTGATGAAGGGCAGGTCATGGCGCCCTGGCTGCCCCGTCGGCATGGACGCCCTGCGCGTGATCCGCATGACCTATCGGGGGTTCGACCGCCGGTGGCATTGGGGTCGTCTCGTCGTCCACCGCCGGTTCACCGACGAGATGATCCGGGTGTTCCGACGGCTCTACGACGAGCGCTACCCGATCCGGTCGATGAAGCTCGTCGACCACTTCGGGGCCGATGACAAGCGGTCGATGCGTGCGGACAATACCTCGGCGTTCAACTGCCGATGGCGTGCGGGGATCTGTTGCACATGGTCACAGCACGCCTATGGTCGCGCGTTGGACCTGAACCCGGTGGAGAACCCGTACGTCTTCAACGGTGGGTTCTCACCGCCGAACGGCGCGCCGTTCTTGGACCGGAGTCGGCATCGGCGCGGCATGGT
>DATDJD010000134.1:0-5541 GCA_036520695.1 Actinomycetota bacterium | reverse complement strand
GCTGCCACTCCTGTATCCGGCCATCCTCGCGAGCATCGCCGTGACGTTCGCCGATACCGTCGACGACTTCGTCACGGTGCGCTACCTGTCCGGGTCGGCCGACAGCGAGCCGCTCTCGGTGAAGATCTACGGGGCGGCTCGAGGTTCGCCCACCCCGGCGGTCAATGCGGCCGCAACCGTCATGCTGATCTCGACGATGCTCGTCATCATCGTGGGCTATCTGGTGTACAGGAAGATCTCGAAGGGCAGCGAGGGCGGCGACGTCGGCAGCTTCGCGCAGCTCTAGAGGCGGTCAACACAAAGAGCACACCCGTTCACGACGGGGGCTCCGTGGGGCACGCGCCGCCGGCAGCGCTTCCCTCGCTCGCTCGCTGACGCTCGCGTTGCTCAGTCCAGATGCTGCCTCTGGCGCGACCCCACGGAGTGACCACACCGGCCGTGTGCGCGTCGGTCGGGTCCAGCCTCCGTTGAGCGAGGAGGTCGAGCGGCACGGTGCCCGAGCGTCGAAGGATCCGGGCGCCGTCTGGAGGACTGCATCTGGACTGAACGAAGCGAGCGCAGCGAGCCAGAGAGGGAAGCGCAGGCCGCAGGACGGTCCCGGAGCCTCCCCGTCCACACAGATGGTTCTCAACTCCCAACCACCCCGAACCGCGCACATCGCTCGTCCGTACTCCTTGGCAGTAGCGTGCGAAGCATGACGACCGGTGTTCCCGAGCACGACGCGGCGCTGATGCGCGCCTTCGCTGCGCGCGACCAGGGAGCCGCGGACACGTTGTACGAACGCTTCGCGTCGAGGATCTACGGATTGGGGATCGTGATGCTGGGCAGCGACGCCGCCGCCCAGGACCTGGTCCAAGACACGTTCGTGAAGGCGTTCCGAAGTGCGGATCGCTACGACACGAACCGAGGCAAGTTGGAGACGTGGGTGCTGCTCATGGCCAGATCCCTGGCGATCGACTCTTTGCGTCGCCGAGTGGTGGAGGTCAGATCGTTGGAGGCCTCGGGCACACCACGGGAAGACGACCCCAGCGCGGGGCCCGATGAATTGGCTGCGGTGGGCGACCTCGCGGATCGGGCCAAGCGTGCGATGACCGGATTGAGCGCCGAACAACGAGCAGCATTGGAGTTGGCGTACTTCGGTGGCAAGACCAGCGCAGAGGTCGCCGAGTTGGAAGGCATCCCGGTGGGCACCGCCAAGACCAGGATCCGGACCGCCTTGATCCGTCTTCGAGAAGCCATGTCGGAGGACATCCGTGACGACGTGTGAGCGGATCCGCGAGCGCCTGCCCGAGCATGTGCTGGGCACGTTGTCCGAGGCCGACGAACGCTCGATCGGCAGGCACCTGCGTGGCTGCGCTGCCTGCCGCCGGGAGATGCTCGAACTCGCCGACGGGCTGGGTTCGTTCGCGAGCGCGACCCACGACCGCGAGCCTCCCCCTGAGCTCCGCGACCGGGTCCGGCGGGTGCTGCAGGAGGAATGGCGTGATCTCGACGAGCGGCCGGCCGATCGGCGGCGTCCGAGGTGGTTGTTGGTCGCAGCGGCGATCGTGGTGGTGCTCCTCGTGGCGTCCGTGAGCGTCGGGGCGGTGCAGACCCGGCGGGCCCAGGTCGCCTCCGAGGGCGCTCAGAGCTACGAGACACTCTTACAGACGCTAGGCGGCAAAGACTTCCGGGTTGGGGAGCTCACGTCCACCGGTGCTCAGCCGTTGGAGGGAAGCGTCGTCGTCTACGACTCCCACGTCGACCAATCATGGGTGCTCGTCTTCGTGAGGACCTCTGGCGTCACGGGAGACGTGACCGCCACGCTGCATGCTCCCGACGGACGGACCGTGGACACCTGGCCCGTCTCGATCGATCGGGACGGTGACGGTTACGGCTGGCTCGTCACCTCGGTGAACCTGGAAACCTTCGATCGCATCACGCTCACCGATCCGCAAGGGACCACGGTCGCGAGCGGCGAGATCGAGCTGGCCTGACCCCCGTCTCACGCCCTGGTGACCAGCAATCGCTTCACCGCTCGGGGGTGGGCGCCGAACCGGTACTTGTACTGGTAGTCACCCTTCAGCAGGTCGAACGCCGAACACCCGGACTCGATCGCGATGCGGATATCCTCACCCACCAGCACCATCCCGGGCGCCAGGTTGCCCCACGCGCGATCGAACGCGGAGTTATAGAGCAGCGACTCACCACCGAACTCGAACCCGATCGTGCCCGCGGCCAGTTGATCGCCGACTTCGATGAACGTGAGGCGGAACGTGCCGTCGTCGCAGAACGCCTCACCGAGCCGACGGAAGAAGATCTCCATCCCCGGCACCATGAACACGCCCTTGGGTCCCTCGGACATGCGATGCAGCTCCACGAATCGATCGAGCAGCGGGATGAGCGTGTCCCGCGTCGCGGTCACGATCCGATACGGTCCGGCTTCCTCCATGAGCTTGCGGGCCTTGCGCTTGATCTCGTGGCGCGACTTCGACGGAAGTGCTTCGAGGTAGCCATCCCACGTCGGAGCGAGCGGCAGGTAGGGCGCGACGCCGTTCTGATCTTCGGTCTCGTCCACGGCGAGCCCCTGGGCCAGCGCGGTGTCACGCAGCGATCCGACCCAAGGATGCACCTCGAGGAGGCCACGCAGATCGGCATCGGCCCAGTCGTCTCGAGTCAACAGCGCCGACCACAACGCGCTCGCGATCGCCTCCTGGCGTTCGGGAACCCCGACCGGCCCCATGTAATCGGTAACCTCCGTGCCCCCCAGGAACCTGATCGTCTCGCCGATCCGCTCGAACGCCACGGCGCCGACCTGGGTCCCGTCATCCTCCTCAGCGAACGCCAACAGGAGGTGATCGGGGGTCTCGCCGAATTCCTCCCAGTACAGCTTCAGGTACGCGGGCGTGTGGAAGAACGTGCCTGCCGGGTCGGCCTCGACCAGCTCGGTCCAACCGCGGCGCTGGAAGTCACGCCCATCTTCGGAGAAGGTGATCCGCATCCGGCCAATGCTACGGGCCCGACCCGGCGTCCCACACGCCATGGTGCGCCCGACGGGCTACCAGCTTCCGCCGCCACCTCCACCACCGCCGCCGCCTGAGAACCCTCCTCCGCTGAACCCGCTGGAACCTGACCCTGACGGGGTGGATGCGATCGTGCCGCCCGTGGTGGTGGCGAACCCGTCCATCGAATGACTGAACTCAGCGAAGATGAAGGGCCGAGGCGAGATGTACCACGAGGTGTCGGGTTGGATCCCCAGCGACTCGAACGCTCGAGCCCAGCGGTCGGTACAGCCGAACACCACGGCGTAGGGAAGGAACCGGGTGAAGACCAACTCCTTCTCGGCCCACTGCGACATGTGCGTCTCGGCCGTCTCGATCACATGGCGGAACCCTCGAACCCGGCGTAGGATCGCCGTGCCCTTCGCGGTGCGCGACGGCATGCGTTTGGCCCCGACGAACAACACCACCCCACCGACGACCACCGCGAGTCCCACCAGTCCGAAGTGGGTCCACTTCGCAAGGACGAACGTCAACGCCGCGCCGACCAGCACCAGGAGGATGCCGCGACCTCGCCAGGTGTCCCGGATCTTGTCCGGGCGGATGCGGAACCATCCCTGGTGCACCGCGTCGACGTACATCGACTCCTCCACGTCCTCGAGGCGCTTCGCGAAGGTGTTCTTCAGTTCGGAGATCGTGACCTCGGTGCCGTCGCGGAACAAGGCATCCAACAGGCGTCGCTCGTACGTCAGCAGGCCCTCATCGGGTTCCTGGAGGCGGATCAGGGTCCAGTCGGGGCTCCCGAACCAACCCTCCTTCGGGATCTCCTGGATCATCAGGTGACCTCGCACGGCGAGATCGACGATCGTGGCGGACACGTCCAATGTGTTGGCTCGTTCATCGATCAGGGTCCCGATCTGCCCCGGCCGCATGTCGTCCGGCGGCGCGAATTCGACCGGAGCTTCGCTATCGGCGTCGAAGGGCGGCACGGCCTCGTCGGTGCCATCCGGATTGCCCATCACCTGGTCGATCGGTGAACCGACGTATCGGCGATCGCGCCCGGTGCGCCACAGCAACGTCCCGATGAGCCCCACCGCGACCAGCAAGACCCCGCCGGCGAGTCCCCCGGTGAGCGGGGTCACGCTGAACGCGCGCCCGATGCTCCAACGCTCGGTGAGGATCGGCGCGGTGCTGGTCACGCTCCCCTTCGGCAACGCGACCACCACGGTGAGACCTTCGTACGGACCTAGATCGGCCTGCACGAATCGAGCGAGATCGCCCTTCGCGATCTGTCTGTCGCAGGCGAGCACGCTCCCCTGAGGACCCTGGAAGCACGCGGTGTCGGTGATCGATGCCGGCGCCTTCACCCGCACGTCGGCCCGGAGGATCGGCACCGACCACTCTGCGCCGATCGCGTTCCAGTAGAGCTCGTCGTGGTCGGGGAACCCGTTCATCGCGGCCTCGATGCGGTACACGATCGTGTAGCGGTGTTCGCCGGAGACCGTCTCGTCGGGATCGCCGATCTTGATCCGGCTCAGCCCGCCGCCGGCGCCTTCCACCTCGTAGTCGGCGGACGCCCCGCCGCTCGCGGTCACCGACTCGACCTCCAGCGGATAGAGCCGATCGTCCGTATCGTCGTACCGGAGTCGCGTGGGCACGTCACGGAAGATCCCGTGGTGTTGCGTGACGCCGAAGTCGTAGGCGATGACCTCGGTGATCAGCAGTGAGCCGTCGCGCTGGATCTCGATCGTCACGTCGTACGCATCGATCTGCTCGTTGAACTGTGCCATCGCCGAGACTGGCACCCACAGCACGGCCATCAGCACCGCCGCGGGCGCCAGCAGCTGAGCCGTTCGCCTCGAGCACGGTCGGCGCATCAGAGGTGCTCCACGAAGAAGAACGAGATGGCCATGATCACGTACGCCCCCATCAGTTGTGCGCCTTCGAGCCAGTTGCTCCGACCGTCGCTGGAGATCATGAAGACCAGGATGGTCGACAACGCCACCGCCGCTACTTCGAACGTCGAGAAGATGAAGTCCATCGGGTGACCCACCGCGAGGGAGATGAACACCAGCGCCGGCGCCACGAATAGCGCGATCTGCGTGGACGAGCCGATCGCGATCTCCAGGGTCACGTCCACCTTGTTGCGCAAGGCGAACATCACCGCCGACGAATGCTCGGCGGCATTGCCGATGATGGGGATCAAGATCAGTCCCACGAAGAACTCCGACAGGCCGATGTCGGCGAGCGCAGGTTCGAGGGAGCTCACCAAGAACTCCGACATCAGCGCCACCATGCCGGTCGCCAGCAACAGCATGCCGATGGCTTTCCGCTTGGACCATCTCGGCGCTTCACCTTCGTCGGGCACGTGGAACAGGTGTTCGTGCGTCACGAGGGTGAACACGAGCGCAGCGACGTAGAGCGCCATCAGGACGGCAGCGACGGTGGCGCTCACGACCTCGCGCTCCAGCAGATCCGCACCGTTGGCCCCCAGGGCGAACAACGCAGGCATCAACAGCCCGGTCACCGCCAGGACCAACGACGTCGAGTGCACCGACGCGGC
>DATDJD010000133.1:0-5610 GCA_036520695.1 Actinomycetota bacterium | reverse complement strand
CCACGCGATCGCCATGGCCGGGGTGGGGTCGTCAACGTGGGGGTGGGCGACCGCGCGGGCGAGATCTGCCACGCGCTCCTGGACCGTGACGTCTGCACCGATTTCCGCGGCGATGGATTGCGGATCAGCCCCCACTTCTTCAATACCGAAGACGACATCGATCGCTGCTTCGCGGAACTCGCCGCACTCGGCGTAGGCGAACGAGCGTGAGGGGCCGATGAAGAGGTTCGAGTTCCGGTTCGACCCGAGGTATCGCCGCATCCTGTGGCTGCTCGGGATCACACCGTCGCGATCGTGGGTCGTGATCGATCGTGGATGGCTAGACGCTCGCTTCGGGCTGTGGCGGCTGCGAACACCGTTGGTCAACATCGAGTGCACCGAGGTGTCGGGTCCCTACGTTGCCCACCGTGCGATCGGGCCGCATGTCTCGATGGTCGACCGTGGGCTTTCGTTCGGTTCGAACATCGAGCGCGGAGTGTGTCTGCGGTTCCATGAGCCCGTCACCACCCCGACGACGCTGAGCGTCATCCATCACCCCGGTCTCACGGTGACCGTCGACGACATCGACGCATTGGTCGCCGCGATCGGACGTGGTCTCGACGCCGCGGGCGACGATCGGTCCGTCGAGCGGGACTAGCGCGCCACGATGCGGCCGGACTTCACGACCAACCGGATGTCGTCGAACGCACCCGGGTCGCCCAGCGGGCTGTCCCCCAGGACCAGGAGGTCGGCGGGGGCACCAGGTTCGATCGGGGCGCGGACCAACGAATCGAGGACCTCTTCGGTGCCCATGCCGGCGTCGTGCATCAGTTGCAGTTCTCGGGTGTGGATGCCGGAGGGGATCGGTCCGTTGCCGAGATCCGTGCCGTAGACCACGGTGCCCCCCGCCCGATGGAACCGCGCCAGGTTGTCCAGCGCGGTCCGCAGCGCCGGGGAGTCCGCACCGGCTCCGTGGATATCGAGGGTCGAGACCCAGCGCATCCGCGCCGCCGCGGTCTCGATGAGGTCGTCCGAGAGGCGCTCGGTCCATGGGGTGTGCGCGAGCTCGTCGACGCCGGCGCCCAGAGCGCGAGCCACTTCACCCTCACCTTGCGTGTGAGCCGTCACGGTGAGGGCTCGAGCGTGCGCAGCCTCGCAGATCGCGGACAGGATCGCGTCGTCGGGCGTCGGCCCGGCCTCGGCGTTGAGCGCCACCTTGATCGCCGCTGCGCCCCGAAGGGCGAGGCGCTCGACCGTGGACGCCGCCTCGGCAGGGTCCTGGATCTCGACCCCAGTGCCTTCCGGTGCCCACGGCGCCTTCGTGGGATAGCCGCCGGGCGCGGTCAAGATGGGACCCACACCCCTGATGAGTGGTCCATCGAAGCCTGGGGCCTCGGAGATCTCCGCGAGCGGGAAGATCGTGTCCTCCGGCCAGCCGAGGTCGCGGACGGCCGTGATGCCACGGCGGACCAGCGACACGGGATCGCCGAGGCCGACATGCACGTGTCGATCGGCCCCAGCCGGCGCGAGGAACCCGTCGAGGACCATGAGATCGACGTCACCCAGGGCCTCGGACCCGGTCTCGACCCGGTCGATGGCGTCACCCCGGCACACGACGATGACGTCGTGGGCGATGCGACCAGGGCCCAACCACGCCAAGGGCGCCGAGATCGCGAGATCGACCATGGCGGGACCTTAGCCTAGGCGCCGACGCCCGCCTCGCGCATGGCCTTGAGCTCGCGGCGCAGGTCGTGGACCTCGTCGCGCAGGCGGGCCGCATACTCGAAGCGCAGATCCTTGGCGGCCTCGTGCATCTCGTCCTCCAGGCTCTGGATCAGTCGTTCGAGCTCGTCGGTGGGTATCTCGGGCCGGTGACTCTTGGCACGCCGCTGACGTGTGGGTGTCGCCGCCTTGGGATCCTCGCCGCCGCGGAGCTGCAGCAAGATGTCGGTGACCTTGCGGCGGATCGTCTGCGGGTCGATGCCGTGTTCGGTGTTGTAGCGCATCTGTATCTGACGACGTCGCTGCGTCTCGCTGATCGCCGCCTTCATGGAATCGGTGATCGCGTCGGCGTACATGAGCACCGTGCCCTCGACGTTGCGAGCTGCTCGCCCGATCGTCTGCACCAGGGACGTCTCGGACCGCAGGAAGCCTTCCTTGTCCGCATCGAGGATCGCGACCAACGAGACCTCGGGGATGTCGAGACCCTCTCGGAGGAGGTTGATGCCGACGAGCACGTCGAATTCACCCAGACGCAGGTCACGGATGATCTCGATGCGCTGGAGCGTGTCGACCTCTGAATGGAGGTAGCGCACCCGGATCCCCATCTCGACGAGGTAGTCGGTGAGGTCCTCGGCCATCTTCTTCGTGAGGGTCGTGACCAGTACCCGTTGCTGGTGCTCGGCGCGCGTCCGGATCTCGCCGATCAGGTCGTCGACCTGACCTTTCGTAGGACGGATCTGCACCTCTGGATCCACCAGGCCGGTGGGCCGCACGATCTGTTCAACGACGGTCTCGGAATGTCGCAGTTCGTAGGCACTGGGGGTCGCCGACATGTAGACGACTTGATGAACCCGCTCGGTGAACTCCTCGAACTTGAGAGGCCTGTTATCGATCGCGCTGGGCAGGCGGAAGCCGTGTTCGACGAGCGTCGACTTGCGCGACAGATCCCCTTCGTACATGGCGCCGAGCTGGGGCACCGTGACATGGCTCTCATCGAGGACCACCAGGTAGTCGTCGGGGAAGTAGTCGAGCAACGTGAACGGAGCCGTCCCGGCGCTGCGGCCGTCGATGTGGCGTGAGTAGTTCTCGATGCCGCTGCAGAACCCGACCTCGCGCATCATCTCCAGGTCATAGCTGGTGCGCATGCGCAGTCGCTCGGCTTCGAGCAACTTGCCTTCGTGCTCGAGCTTCGTGAGGCGGTCGTGCAACTCCTCCTCGATCGAGACGAGGGCCCGCTTCATGCGGTCTTCGGACGCAACGTAGTGCGACGCCGGGAAGATCGTGAGATCGACGATGTCGCCTGAGACGAGTTCGCCGGTGACCGGATCGAACTTGGTGATCTTCTCGACCGTGTCGCCCCACCATTCGACGCGGTAGCCGGCCGTCTCATACGGTGGGAAGACCTCGAGCGTGTCGCCCTGCACGCGGAACGTGCCTCGGGCGCGGCTGACGTTGTTGCGTTGGTACTGGATGTCGACGAGCCGCTGCATCGCGAACTCGAGCGGGATCTCGGTGCCGCGGTAGGGCCGCAGCATCTGTCCCTCGTACTCCTCGGGCGAGCCCAACCCGTAGATGCACGAGACCGACGCGACGATGAGCACGTCGCGACGACCCAACAGCGCCGCGGTGGCGGCGTGGCGCAGCCGCTCGATCTCCTCGTTCACCGAACTGTCCTTCTCGATGTACGTGTCGGTCGTGGGGATGTAGGCCTCGGGTTGGTAGTAGTCGTAGTAGCTCACGAAGTACTCGACGGCGTTGTCGGGGAAGACCTCGCGGAACTCGTTCGCGAGCTGGGCACCGAGCGACTTGTTGGGCGCGATCACGAGCGTGGGTCGCTGGAGCCTCTCGACCACGTGCGCGATCGTGAACGTCTTACCCGTGCCCGTGGCACCCAGCAGGGTCGTGTGCGGCTGACCGCCCTGCACCGCACTGACCAGGGACTCGATGGCCGCCGGCTGGTCACCGGCCGGCCGGAATTCGGACTTGATCTCGAAGGGGGGCATCGAACCAAGTCTAGGGGGGCGCAGCGACATGGACGCCACCCGTACACTCGTTGCGTGCGCACCTGTCCCAACTGCGGTGCCGAGAACTCGGAACGATCGCGTTTCTGCATGGCGTGCGGCACCCCGCTCGATGCTCCGATTCCGGCGGAGGAACGGCGGCTGGTCACGGTGCTGTTCGCCGACATCGCGGGGTTCACGGAACGGTTCGAGCGCGCCGATCCCGAAGATGTCGGCGCCGTCCTCCAGTCGTTCCACGCGCGATCACGCCAAGAGATCGAGGGCTTCGGCGGCACGGTGGACAAGGTCGCGGGCGACGTGGTGTTCGGTCTGTTCGGGGCTCCCACGACCCACGAGGACGACGCCGAGCGAGCGCTCCGTGCGGCCCTGAACATCATGCAGCGGACCCACGATGCGGACGAGGACGACATGGCACGAGTGCTGGGCGTACGCATCGGGATCGCCACCGGCGAGGCGATGGTGTCGGTGGGCGAAGGTCCTCGCGTCGGCGAACGGGTCACGGGCGATGTCGTCAACCTCGCCTCTCGATTGTGCTCCGCGGCCGCACCGGGCTGCATCGTGGTCGCCGAGAGTACGTTCCTGGGCACCCGTTCGCAGTTCCGCTGGGAGGACCTGGGCGCGATCGAGGTGCGGGGCAAGACCGACCCGGTCCGGATCTGGCGACCGATCGAACCGCTCGCTCGCGTTGGGGTGGAGCCACCGGACCCGCTCGGTGCCCCGTTCACCGGACGTGGGATGGAACTGGACGACCTCCGTCGGGTGTTCGAGCACACCAGACGCGATCGTCACCCGGCGATGGTGACGATCATCGGAGAACCCGGTCTCGGCAAGAGTCGCCTGATCGCGGAGTTGTCCCGGTTCACCGACGACCTACCCGATCTGATCCGCTGGCGGGTCGGTCGCCCGTCTGCCTACGGCCAGGTCACCACCTTCGGGCCCCTCGCTGACATCGTCAAGGCGGAAGCCGGAGTGTTGCATTCCGACGACACGGACATCGCGCTCGCCAAGCTCGACGAGGTCGTGGAGCGAGTCATGGACGACCCGAGCGAACGTTCGCGCGTCCGAGGACACCTGTCCTCACTGTTGGTCGGCTCGGACGTCGCGGGCGAAGTCTCCTTGGATGAAGCGTTCTCGGCGTGGGCGAGCTTCCTGGAAGCGCTCGCCGCTGAGAACACGACCGTACTCGTCTTGGAAGACATGCACGACGCGCTCGATCCCCTGCTCGGGTTCCTCGAACGGTTGCTGGAGCGCGACCGCTCCGTACCGATGCTCGTGATCGTGGCGGCGCGGCCGGAGCTGTTGGAGCGATATCCGGGCTGGGGCGTCGGCCCCGCTGCCGCCTTGGTTCGCCTGGCTCCCCTCTCACGCGACGACACGACTCGCCTCGTGCGTTCGCTCCTGGGGTCGCAGCCGCTCCCCGCCGAGACTCGAGACGCCGTGGTACGTCGTGCCGGAGGGAATCCGCTGTATGCGGAGGAGTTCATCCGCACGATGCAGGAACGGTTCGATGGTTCGGATCTGATGGGAGACCCCGGCCAACCCGTACACGCGGTGCTCTCACTCCCCCCCTCGATCCATGCACTCCTCGCGTCGCGATTGGACGCGCTCCCGGCCGAGCTTCGGTCGACGGTGCAGGATGCGTCGGTCGTCGGGGCGGTGGTGTGGGCCGGCGCGATCGCCCACGTCGACGGCCGTCCACGTGCCCAGGTCGTCCGCCACCTCGAAGAGCTCGTCGAGCGACAGCTGCTCCGGCGTGTTCGGACGAGTTCGATCAAGGATCAAGAGGAGTTCACCTTCCGCCACGTGTTGGTGCGGGAGGTGGCGTACGGACAGATCCCGCGAGCCGAGCGGGCTCGGAAGCACGCGGCGGTGGCCGAGTGGATCGGCC
>DATDJD010000132.1:0-3895 GCA_036520695.1 Actinomycetota bacterium | reverse complement strand
GGTGCTTGCCGCAGGCCTGGTCGACGAGGTGCGCATGGACGTCGTACCCGTCGTGTTCGGGTCCGGCAAGCGATACTTCGGGTCGGCCCACGCGCAGCACCTGTTGGAGGATCCTGACGTGGTGATCCAGGGCAACCGGGTGCTTCACCTGCGCTATCGGGTGCGCCGTTGACCGATCTGGGCGGGGACGCGAAGGAGTCTATTGCGGACGGTGACACCAGATCGGACCTCCGGCTCGACCGACATCGCCCGACCGGTACGAGGCGATCGACGTTCCTCTCACCTCGTAGACCTACCCCCGGGATGATGGCCGAGCGGACGAAGGCGACGGCTTGAAGAAACGCTGCCGCCCAACCGGGAGGCCGGCGACGACGATCGCATGCCTCGTTGCGCGAGGATCAACCCGGTGACGCTTCTGTCAAGAAGGTCACGACTACATAGAAGTCCCACGGTTGCTGATACATGTGGCTCCCATGGTGCAAGAATCCGGCTCTCGGCCCCATCTTGCAGAGCACGATCATCTCGAGCCCTTCTCGCTCGCTGTGCAGGTCCCATACGCCGCCGTGTTGGACCTCGTCATATGAGATCGACCACCCGTTCGCGGGGAGCGAGTCCTCGAAGAAGGTTCGGATGGTATCGGGACCGGACCTGGAGCGGAACCACACTTGGACCGAATGCCCATCGCTCGTGGTCGCCGCCGGAACCGAGTTGACCTTGGCGCGAGAGGCGACCGGGCGAACGCCCTCCGGAAGTGGAAGATCAGTTGGGAACACAGAAGGCAGGACTCCGCTCTCGGTCGTTGGGAATGCTTCGAACGGTCTCGGAGTCCGGTGGGGTTGTTCGGCGGGGAGCGACGCTTCCTTCGACGACATCGAGATCACGACGACCGCCGCCAAGGCGATCCAGATCGCCAGGACCGTAGCGCCGGCGGCAAGCTTCCGGTTCTTCTCACGCCGCCGTTGTCGTTCGAGCAGCTGCTCAAAGGTTCGGTCGCCAGCAGGGATGAGCCGGCTCACGTGGTCGAGGAGATCGTTCGGCTTCGTCATCGCTCATCACCGATCGTCGTTCGCATCTGTGCTCGCGCCTGCGTCGCGAGGGCGCGGACGGTCGAGCCCTTGATCCGAAGGATCCTCGCCGCCTCGTTGGTCGGGTAGTCCAGGATGGCCGTGAGAACGATCGCGGCCCGCTGCCTTGGCGACAGGTCTCGGAGGGCGCGGACCACGATGTCATGGTCGTCGATCGCCTCAAAGACGTCGTCGGGGATCGGCCGTTGCATCGGCAGCAGCGCTCCGAGCTTTGCTCGCCGGAACCGCTTCCGGAACAGGTTCATCGCGGTCGTGAATAGGTAGCCCGACGGGTCGTCCATCTCCGATACCCGCTGCCAACGTTCGAGGATGCGGAGGAACGCGTCCTGAGTGATCTCCTCGGCCTCGTGTCGGTTCCCCGTGGTCACGCACAAGGCTGCGAAGAGGCGATGGTGGTTGGCTTGGAAGAAGGCTTCGAACTCCATCGGTCGAGTGTCCGTCATCGACTCGGCCCGGGCTGCCGGTGCTCGCTCTGCGGAAAGGCTCATCGTGCTCCAAGAACCCTTCGGGGCGTCCGTTCGCTTAGAGCTCCTTGTTCAGGCGCCCGATCCTTCCAGGAAGTGAGTTCGCTGTCTCACGGAAGGTATGTTGACCCGGGAGGATGGCCGAGCGGACGAAGGCGACGGTCTTGAAAGTCCTTGCCAGACACTTCCGCACGTTCGGCTGACCCATCAGAGCGCACCCCCCGGCACCCGTTCGGTCCCCGGTTCGGTCCCTCGAGCGCCCAGCCTCTTATCGTCGGATCTCGATCAGCAGCACCCAGGCCTGCAGCAGGCCGCCGAAGATCGCGGCGATCGCCGCGAGGGTTAGCCAGGCGAGTCCCCTGACGCTCGTGCTGAGGATGCCGACACCTGCGAGCAGGATCGAGCCCACCAGCAGCACGCTGGGCAGCGCATTCCCGCCTACCCACTTGATGTCGACCCGGCCCTGCCCCCCGCGACGCGGCCTCAGCATCGCGCCGAGAGCGACGCCGACCAGTATCGCTAGGACGATGAGCTCGACACCGAGCGCCGAACTCGATTGGACGGGATCGAGCAGCAAGATCGAGAACACCATCGGCGTGCTCAAGGTGACGACCGCTCCCGCGGCGCGGGGTGGCAGGTGCGGATCGGCAACGATCTCCTTCACGTTGATCGACATCGCCACGAACAGCAGGCCTGCAAGCGCCGCGCTGGCGCCGGCCACGGCGATCGCGAAGTCATGCCAGGCGGCGACCGAATATTCGTTGCCCATCATCGCTCTTGCCCTCAGTTGACTAGGATCGCCGCGAGGGTCGCGACGATCACTGAGTTGTACACGAACGTCAACACGGTGTGGAAGTTGACGACACGGCGCATCGTTGGGGTTGTGATGTTCACGTCGGTCGCTCCGAACGTCGTCGCGACAGCGATCGAGAAGTACAGGTAGTCATGGAAGTCGTTCGTGCGGGTGCCGGGGAACTCGAGGCCGGTCTCGACGAAATCCTTCTCCGCATAGTGGAGGGCGTAGCTCACGATCGACAGGGCCCAACAACTCATCAGGATGATGAAGCTGGTGGGCACGAGGACCCAATCCGTTTCGAGGACCGGGATGCGCGGCAGGAGGATCACCACCGAAAACGCCACCAGCGCCGATTCGACCGCGTACGTGGGGCCTTCGCCCTCACGGTTGAGAAGCCTCCAGAAGGTGGCCCGCGACGCTCCTCGCTCAGACATCATCGCTTCGAATTCGGCACGGGGCACGGGGAGGAACGTGCGCAGAGTGAAGACGACGTAGAGGATCGCGAAGAGATTCCACGCGGCTAGGAACAGGACGACGACCGTGTCCACCCGGTCGATCGACTCCACGCCCAACCACAGCAGCAGCGCGACGATCGCACCGGCGACGGTTGCGATGACGAACGCCACGGTCGCACGATGACCATCGGACGCTGACCGAACGGCGATGGTCACTGGATCAATCCTCCGGCGGATGGCGGTCGTCGGACGCCCTCTCAGGACATGTCGACGCTCGCTCCACCCGACCCTCCGATAGCCGTTGCGCGTCATATTAGATGAGGCTGCCCCCGCCGGGTCTACCCCTCACCTCGTAGGCTCATCCCGGGTTCGGTCCCCTCGAACGACCCATCACCTCTGCCGGTTCGATGTCCTGGGTCGGCAGGACGTGGCTGTAGACGTTCCAGGTGGTCGTGGGGTTCACGTGCCCCAGCCTCGCGCTGACGACGTGGAGTTGTTCGCGTTCTACGTGGTCTACCGAGGGGTTCGCCTTGCCGTTGAGGAGGACTAGAGCGTCGAGGTTGGACCGCGAGAGCCTGAGACGGGAAGGTGTGGTGCTCAGTTGAGGACACCGGCACGAGGTGATCCTTCTTGGTGGCTAGGCCCAATCGCCGTAGCCGTTTGCGGTGCGGGCTGCTTGGTGTTTGGTGCCTCCCGGTGGCCAGGTCTCGAGTCGATCCTGCTCTTAGTGCTTGGGGCAATCATGCTGTTGCCAACCGTGGTCGTGATGGTCGGCCCAAAGCCCGCTAGCGAACCCGATAACACCCGGGTCTCGCCCGGCCCGCCGAACCGATGGGGGTTCCGTCTCTACATTGCCGCGTCCGTTGTCGCCGCGGCAATAGCTGTCTATCTGGCTGTCGACGCCCACGAGGTCGGCCCAAGATTGGCCTATGGGGCGGTGGCTCTCACACTTATCACTGGAATCGTGGCACTCATGAGGAAACGGCGAGACAATCGCTCGCCGTGAGTAGGGACGCGTGATCAAGTGGCTGGGGGGACGCGATCTTGAGGGTGTTTGGAGTCTCAGGCGATGTGGTGCTAGGAGAGGCCATCCCT
>DATDJD010000131.1:0-4015 GCA_036520695.1 Actinomycetota bacterium | reverse complement strand
CGCGGTCGAGACCGCAGCCGCCATGAAGCAGCGAACCGGTGGGGCCATCGTGTCCTTGATCGAGTTCGACCCCGATCTCGCGAACGTGGGGCTCTACGCGCCCCAGGGCGCGCCGACGCTACGTCCACGCGACCTCGACGGCCGCGCCCTCCAGATCCCCAGACGCGACCAGGGCGGGGTCCAACGGTTCTTCTCGATGTCGGGGCGCGCCTTCAGCCTGTACGTCGTGGCCAGCCTCGACCGCGCCACCGAACGACGGCTCGACGCCGTGAACGAGGCGCTCACTTCGCTCCAGGTCGAACCCGCGCCACTCCCGGAGGAACCGGTGTGACCGTGCTGCCGTGGATCCTCGTTGCGTTCTTGGCGATGACCGTCGTGTGGTTGCTCCTCGCCCTCTCGGGTGCGACTCGAACGATCGCCTCCCTGCGAGCGAGCGAGGAGGGCGAGGGCGAACCGCCGATACGTCACTTGTCGAGTGGACTGCCCGCCGGCACCAGAGCGCCGACGATCGACGGACTCGGCTCCGACCTCTCAGGTAGCCGGCACCTCGTGATGTTCGTCGACCCGGATTGCGCCGCTTGCGACAGCTTGGTGCCCGCGGTGATCGGCGCCGCCCGCGAACGACAGGTACCGCAGATCGTCCTGGTGAGCCAAGGCCCGGCGACCGAACATCCTGCTGCCTGGCTCGACAACGGTCCGCGCGCGCGGCTGATCATCGAAGCGGGGTCGGCCGTCACGGATGCCTACCGGGTCGATGTCACACCGACCTCGTTCCTGGTGGATGAGGGTGGGATCATCGTCGCCGGTGGACCGACCGCCACGATCGAGGACGTCGTGACATTGGTCGAAGACGTCGAGGGCGTTCGCATCGCGCCGGGCACCGAACGCGAGCCGGAGGTGATCCGTGGCACCACGTGATGCAGCCGACGGCACGGTGACACGCCGGGGGTTCCTGGGCCGGGCAGCCGCCGCATCGTTCGCCGCGTACGCCGTTGTGGCAGGCGTCGCGCCGACCGTGAGCGTCGCGCGTCCGAGCCCCAACCCGTGTCGCGTGCGGTGCGAACCGATATCGAAGACCGGCTGCGCATGCGGTGGCAACCTGTATCGGTGTACCGGGTGCGGCAGGAGCAACCACGCATGCGTCGAGGGACGACCGTATCGCGGGTTCTGCCTTCGACGTTCCTGCTGACCCGCACGCCGGATCGATCAGACCGATCGATCAGACGAGCCCTGTGCCGATCCTCATCGTCATCCGGTAGGAGAGGAACCGTTCGTCTCGTGCGTTCCACAAGACGAACCGCTCGTCCGGGCGCGTCACGACCAGACCCGCCGCATCGTTGACCCGGGTGGCGGACCCTCGGGATACACCGAGCCGGGACGGTGTGGACCACCCCGCTCCACCGTCGTTCGAACTCGTCGAGAACAGGTCGATACGCGCACCTTTCGCGGTCGATCGACAGTCGTTGTTGAGCGAGGTATCGCGGCACGCAGAGAACGCGACCGTCAGACCACCGGAGCCGAACGGCTCGATGACCGGTCCTGTGGCACCGGTGTACGTGCGACCTCGGATCTCGATCGGCCAGCCGCCACCCAGCACCGTGACCTCCCCACCCAGCGAGAACCCGTCGAAGAGGCGCACGGCGATGCCCTCGCTGGTGGTGTAGGCGACCGTGACATCGTTGGTGACCCCGTCGGCGGCCCCCCGGGCAACGCCGTAGTGGAGACCGTCGTTCGGGCTGGTGGCCGTCAGGGTGTCGAACGGCGAGGCCTGATCGAAGTCGGCCCCTTGACTGGCGGATGATTTCGCGACCTGCGTGCCTCCCTCGTCGGCGAACCATGCCACCACCACGTTCATCCCGCTCGCTCCGACCGTCGGGTAGCCGGCGAACCCCTCCCCCGCGGCCGCCACGGACGTCGTGGTGCCGATCGTGCGGGTCGACCAATGCCGACCACCGTCGGTACTGGTGGCGAGCCGGATGCTGCCGCTGTCTGCGTTGGTCCACGCGGCATACGCCGTACCATCGCTGACGGCGAGCTGCGGGTAGTCCACGCGGCCGGACGGCGCCGTGATCCGGATTGCCTTGGACCATGAGGCCCCGCGGTCGGTGCTGCGACGGACGTAGAACGCCCGTGGCGCGCCGCCGTCATACCGCGAGTAGGAACGCTGCGTGACCCAGCCAACGATCGCGAGCTGTCCGTCCGCCGCGATGCTCGCACGTTCGGCCTGGCTCTTGCCTTGCGAAACGCGGATCGGGTCGGACCACTTCAGGTTGCCCCCCAGGGCGGTCCGTTGCACGAACACGCCCATGTGCGGCCCCGAATCGGTGGCACATCTGCCTTTGGGCGGCGGGCAGTCGCTCGCCCAGGCGGTGAGCAGCCGGCCACCTGCGTGCGCAAGGGTATTGCCGGGACTCCAGGTCGAGGGAGGACCGACGTTGCGCGTGCCACCCCACGTGATCGCGGCGTTCGCCGGTTGGGCGAGTACGAGTGCAGCGAGTACGAGCGCCGACACGCAGACTCCCGCGGAACGCCGTGGACGGTTCGTAGTCATCGACTGGATGCTACCGGTGCCCGGTCACCTCGCCTCAGCAGCGTCTGAATCTTCTCGTCATCACCACTCGGCCTGCAGCGTCGCGATCGCGAGGTTGTTGACCGCGTTCTGTACACGCGTGAGGCCTTCAGGTTGGTCGAGCAGGTAGTAACCGAAGAAGCCCAGAGGCGTCTCTTGAAGGATGGGGTTGTTGCCGACGTTCAGGGTGTGGTCCACACCGCTCAAGGTGATGAGTCCTTTAGGAGGAGCAGCGTCGGTGTAGTTCTGCACGGCCGTCGTGTACGGGGCCGTCGTATCGGCGGTGCCGTTGATCATCAGCAGCGGCGGACCAGAAAGCCAATCGTAGGTCCCGCTGGGAGCGACGCCGATCTTGGACACGATCGCGTCGATGCGTGGGTCGATGCAACAGGACTGATAGAGAGCGAGACCGATCATCCCGCCCTTCGATGTGCCGATGAACCCGATCCGGTCGTTGATCAACCCTGCGAGAGGACCCTGGTCGCCGTCGCTCCTCGCGAGGATCTCGTCGATCACGAAGCTGACGTCCTGCGTCAACCCCCCGTACTCGAATCCCGCGGGGAACGTAGGACCGACCACGACATAGCCGGCTTGGCCGAGGAATCGGTGGAGTTGGGCAGCGCTCGCACCGGTGCCGCTGCCCCCGTGACCCAGGACGATCATCGGGAAGGGACCGCATGCCGCAGGAGCGTTCGCCCCGGATGTTCCGCGGGCCGATGGGTAGTAGATCGTGGTCTCGAACGATCGACCTCGCGCGGTATCCGTGAGATCGAGCTCGAGCGTGCCGAGGCCGTACGGAACGGTGGGCGGTGGGCATTCCCCGGGGATCGCGACCGTGAAGTTGCGCCAGGCGGTCGACGAGGTGTTGCCAGCCGCATCGCGTGCCCGGGTTCCCAGCGCGAAGTCACCCGATCCAGGAGCCGTCCAGGCACCGCTCCAACCCGTCGAGGTTGCATCAGGAAGCGCGAGCGTCGTCGCGAACCACGTGATCGATCCCCAGGTTCCATCTGCTCGCCAATAGAGGTTGGTCGTACGGTTACGGATCGCGTACTCCACGCTCCTGACACCCACGTTGTCGGACGAGGAGCCCCCGAACGTCACCGCGGTCGACGGCAGTACCTGCTCCGAAGTCGGAGAGGATGTGGTCAGCGTGGGGCGAACGGTGTCCGGGATCGTCAAGGCCACGGTGAAGTTGACCGTGGGCCGGGTCGCGTCGCTCCGGTTGCCCGAGTCCCAGGCCTGTGCGGTCACGCTGTAGCGCCCGACCGCAGGCGAAGCCCAGGCGTACATGAACGCCGTCGACGTCGCACCTGGGGTGGCAACCGAAGCCGTGAGCCACACGAGCCCGTTCCCCCATGTGCCGCTGGCCCGCAAGTACTGACCGGTATCCGATCGCCGGATCGCCATCGAAGCCCGAGCAACCCCAGCGTTGTCCGTCGCCTGGGC
>DATDJD010000130.1:0-6521 GCA_036520695.1 Actinomycetota bacterium | reverse complement strand
GGTGCGGCGAGGTCGCCTTCGATCAGAGGTCCATCGGCCGACCGGGTGCACGCGATCGCGACCACCGATGCGGTGACGAGCGCCACCACGCCGTATATGCGGTCCCTCCGTCTTCGCACCATGGGCTCGCGATCCTCGTGTCAGTTCCGGAACGGGAAGGGATCCAGCACCAATGGCGGGAGCGGATCCTGGCTGAAATCGAAATCGTCCACGAGATCCCCGAGGATGCCGACCGCTTCCCGCGTCGTGGGGCGAGGATCGGGCCAGCCCCAGTTCGTCCCGTTCAGACGGCGGCCGTTCAGGAACCGATCCTCGATCAACTTCAGGTAGGCGTCATAGCTGAGGGTCTGGTGATCGACGAACCCCGGCTTGGCCCATGGGCTGATCACCATGCTGGGCACCCGCAGCCCCCACCCGTTCTCATCGACCACCGGCGGTTCGACGTGGTCGTAGAACCCGCCCCAGTCATCCCAGGTCAGGAAGATGGCGGTGTGGAGCCACTGGTCCTCGGGGCCTTCCATGACCGCATTGAGCATGCGCGCCACGAAGGACTGGCCCAACTCGATCGAGTCGGGGGGATGGTCGCCATGGTCGGCCACCGGCATCACCCACGACACCGAGGGCAACGTGCCGGCCTTGGCGTTCTTGATGAACTCGGTGTTGGGCCGGATCCGGTCGAGCTGGCCGGTGGCCTGCGTCGCAGTGAACCCGGGGAGGATGTTCTGCACCGGCGCCGTCTCGATGCCGCTGACCTTCTCGCAGGGCGGCTCGATGCAGGTTCCCTTGCCCACGTAGTAGGACCACGAGATGCCAGCGCGATACAGGTACCAGGTGATCGGCGCCCACACGTACGGGCGGGGTTCCCCGAAGGGCGGTACCCAGATGTGGCCCTTGTCCGCGTACTGCTCGCCCGGGAACTTCTGCTCCGACGTGCAGCTCATCGCGTCATCGGGATCGGTGCAGTTGGCCGACCACCCCGAGACGAGGAACAGGTGCGCGGGCAAGGTCCAGGAGTCCGTGGGCGCGAACATCCGGTCGTGCAGGGTGAAGGTCTGGGCGTACTTCCAGTAGATAGGGATCTCCTGGGCGGTGTGGTAGCCCATGATGTCGGGCGCGCCGTTCGGGCCTGGTGTCGTCTGGGGGCACGGTGGCATCGTCGGGTTCTTCATGCAGCCGTTCCCGATCAAGCGCAGGGACCGAACGAATCCGTTCATCGCGCCATCCGCGATGTTGATCGTGGATGCATCCTGGCCGTGGGGTCCACCTTGATCGAAGAAGTTCGTGTCGTGGTAGGGCAGCCAGCAGGTGCCGGGCCTATCGGGGTCCGGTTGGCAGATGGGCTTGGTGCCGCCCTCGGCCGGGACGATGCCGTCCGCGCCGGGGAACGTGCCGAAGTAGTGGTCGAAGGAGCGGTTCTCGAGCACGACGAAGACGAGATGGTCGATGTTCTGGATGCCGATAGCCGGGTCGATCGGTCGTGCACTGTCACCCTCAGGTTCCAGTGACGGAGGGTTCTCCAAGGGCTGCGTGTCGACGCCCGTCGGGGCCGCCTCAGGGTCGGGGTCGGACACGTACCCGGGTGCACCCATGACGTCGGTGGGCTCCACCCACTCGGTCGCCACCGGCTCGGAGGGCTCGGCCGAGGTTGCGCTCTGAGCCGTGCTCGGCGCTGACGAGCCGGAATCTGTCTCGCCGGCAGACGTACACGCGATCGCCATCACGACGACCGCGACGATCAGCGCCAGGAACGCCACGACCCGTCGCCGCCTCATGTCCATCGGCCCGGACGCTACCATGGCGCACGAACGTCATATGGCCCACACCCCAGGAGGCATGCCCGGATGAGCGCCACCGATACCCGCGACCGCCGACCGATCCCCGTGACCCTGATCCCCGGCGACGGTATCGGCCCCGAATGCGTGTTGGCGGCGCGTCGGATCATCGACGCCGCGGGTGCGCCGATCGCATGGGAGGAAGCCGAGGCAGGCGCCGAGGTTTTCAAGCAGGGCATCGCCTCCGGCGTGCCCCAGGACACGATGGACGCGATCGCACGGACCAGGGTGGCGCTGAAGGGCCCGCTGGAAACCCCGGTCGGGTTCGGAGAGAAGAGCGCCAACGTCACGCTCCGCAAGCTCTTCGAGACCTACGCCAACGTTCGGCCCGTTCGTGAGATGCCCGGCGTCACCACCCCGTACTCCGGACGCGGGATCGACCTAGTGATGGTGCGAGAGAACGTCGAGGACCTCTACGCCGGCATCGAGTACATGCAAACCCCCGGCGTCGCCCAGGCCCTGAAGCTGATCAGCGTGAAGGGTTCGGAGAAGATCGCGCGGTTCGCGTTCGAGTACGCGCGCAGCGAAGGCCGGACCCAGGTGGCGTGCGCCACCAAGGCCAACATCATGAAGTTCTCCGAGGGCACCCTGAAGCGGGTGTTCGAGCGCGTCGCCCCCGACTATCCCGAGATCGAATCGTGGCACGTCATCGTCGACAACGCCGCCCACCAGCTGGTGAAGAAGCCTGAGCAGTTCGACGTGATCGTCACCACGAACATGAACGGCGACATCCTGTCCGACCTGACGAGCGCGCTGATCGGTGGGCTGGGGTTCGCGCCCAGCGCCAACATCGGCAACGAGGTCGCGATCTTCGAGGCGGTGCACGGCTCGGCGCCGAAGTACGCGGGCAAGAACGTGATCAACCCCACCGCCGTGATCCTGTCGAGCGTGCTCATGCTGCGGTACCTGGGACTGTTCGAGGAGGCCGCTTCCATCGAACACGCGGTGTTCGTCACGCTGGAATCGGGCGTGCTCACCGGCGACGTCGTGGGCTACGACACCGGTGCTTCGACCACCGGCTACACCGAGGCGATCATCAGCAACCTGGGCAAGCGCACCGACACCTGGACGATCCGTGAACCGCAGCCCTTGCACCTACCCGAGCTGGCGCCCGACCCCGACTACGTGAAGGTCACCGAGCGCGCGGTCGTCGGCCTGGACGTGTTCGTCGAGTCACCGATGAGCGCTGAGGACCTCGGGGCATCGCTCACCGAACTCGCGACCGGCACCCGGCTTGAGCTGAAGATGATCTCGAGCCGAGGCACGAAGGTCTTCCCCCCCACCGGGACCATCACCGACACGCTCGACCACTGGCGGTGCCGGTTCATCATCCGGGAGGACCCGGGTGACCTGTGGGACGAAGACGTGCACCAGTTGCTGGCACGGATCAGCCGCAGCCACACCTGGATGCACATCGAGAAGCTCCAGGAGTTCGACGGCGAACTCGGCTTCACGCGGGACCAGGGCGAGAACTAGGTGGTCGAGGGAGGGACCGTGCCGGTGGTCAGCCTTCGACCCATGAACGAGGACGAATTCCAGATCTACGTCGAGGTGTTGAAGGCTGAGTATGCCGACGAAGTGGCCAGGAACGACCGAGTGAGCGATGAAGCCGCGAGAGCGCACGCGGAACGCTCGACCGCCGACGCATTGCCCCACGGGGTGCACAGCGACGGACAGCGGCTCCTGATCGCCGAGGACGCCGATGGCGATCGGGTGGGTCAGGTGTGGCTCGCCCACAAGCCTGAGACCGACCGGGTGTACATCTTCGATATCGAGGTCGCTGAGGCCGTTCGGGGTAAGGGGTACGGCCGGAGGTTGATGGAGCTGATCGAAGGCGAAGCGCGCACGTTGGGCGTGTCCCGTATCGAGCTCAACGTCTACGCGGACAACGAGGTGGCACGACACCTTTACGAAACGACGGGCTACCTGGAGACGAGCCGCCATATGGTCAAGCTACTTGACTAGACGGTGGATGGAGCCGCGCTCCTAGGCGCGTCGAGCCCGAGAGACCACGACTCCGTGACGCACAGCGAAGGCCGCCGCCTCCAATCGGCTGTGGACGCCCAGCTTGGCGAGGATGCTCTGCACGTGCGTGCGCACCGTGTTCCGCGAGATGCCGAGCTGGCCGGCGATACCCTCGCTCGTGCACCCCTCGGCCAACAGGGCCAGCACCTCGCGCTCGCGGTCGGTCAACTGGCGAGCGAGCAGGTCGGCGTCAAGGTTCCCTGACCGAGACGGAGGCGCGGCCAACACCTGCGGTATCACGAGCTCTCCCCCGTGCACGGTGCGGATCGCGTTGACCACTCGAGAGACCTGCGCGTCCTTCGTGAGGAACCCCCGGAACCCTGCCTGCATCGCTTCACGCATGACGGTCCGATCGTTCAATGCGGTGAGCGCGATCACCCTGACGGTTGGCCATCGTTGCACCACCTCGGCACCGAGCGCGATGCCGCTACGATCGGGGAGACCAACGTCCATCAGGACCACATCCGGTCGACGAGCTTCGTCGCCCACCGCCCGGAGCGCCTCCTCGCCGTCGGTCGCGATCTCGACCTCATCGATCCCTTGGTCGCGCAAGGCCAATTGGATCGCCTCAGCGAAGAGCATGTGGTCATCGACGATCAGGATCCTCATCGCAGGGGCAGCCTGACGGTGAAACATGTGCCGCCGCCCGGAGCCCGCCGGAACCCGATCTGGCCATCGTGTTCCTCGACGATGCGCTTGGCGATGAACAGGCCGAGCCCGTGACCGCGCCGCACGCGCCCCGCACATCCGCGCTGGAAAGGATCGAACGCACACTCCCGTTCCTCCGGCGAGATCCCGGGGCCGTGATCGCGCACCCGGATCAGCGCCATGTCCTGGCGTCGGAGCAGGGTCACGTCGACGGAACCCGATGTCGGCGAATACGCGAGCGCGTTCGAGATGAGGTTCTCGACCGCAGACATGATGTGCGCCTCGTCGACCGCCGCGACCAGCTGCCTAGGCGCTTTGATCCGGACCCGTCGACCGTCGCCGCCCCGGCTGCATGTCGTGGCGGCCTCGCGGACCATCGCCACGAGATCACTGGGTACCCGCAATGGGGGTCGCGTGCCAACCGACCATCGCAGCAGCTGGTCGACACGCCCAGAAAGACCCGCCAGCTCCTGCTCGGCTTCCCGAAGCAGTACGAGATCGTCGCTGAGATAGCTATACCCGGCGCCCATCAACCGTTCGACCGCGGCGCGAGCACCCAGGATCGGGGCTCGAAGCTCGTGAGCGGTCAGGGCCAAGCCCAGGGCCACGTCTGCTGTAGCTCCGTCATCGAACCGCGCCAGCGATTCGTGGAGGAGATCGGCCACGGCGGAGAGCACCTCCGCGAACGCGGGGGGTGCGTCCGCGTGCACGAGCAGCACGGAACCGACCCGCACGGCGTTCACTTCCGCGGCACCGGTCAGTTCCTCGAAGGCGGCAGCGGCGGGCTCGAAGTCCTCCACCGCGCCATCGGGGATGAACCCCAGGGCCCGCTGTACGGCGTCGCGCTGCTCGCGGTCGAGACCCCAGACACCCACGAGCCGGAGGATGCCTTCGTGGGGCTCCAACACCCACACCGCCGCCGGCATGTCCATGCCTTCGGCGCAGAAACGGATCGACGCCTCGATCGCGTCCTCCCGCGTGCGGGCGCCGACCAACCCGCGGGCCAGCACGGCGACCTGCGCGTCGGGCGAACGACCGATCTCGCGGTCTCGTGGCCGGGGGGTCGATCGCGGCGCCGATACTGCGAACGACGTGCCGCGTCGAGCCAAACCTTGCCTCCTTCCACAAGGATGTCGAGCGGGCAGCCGCACCATACTTCGCGGAGCGCGAAGTTGTCTAGTTGAGCAATGCTCTCCTCCGGAGAACACCTAGAGAACGTTCGAGGACCATCGGACGTGTTGCGGCGTCCCACGTCGGTCGCGCAGCGCGACCCGCCCTCTTCGGCGACGACACTACTGATGCTGTAGCGCAGCCGGGCCATCGCATCTGACGTCGACCGTAGGAAACATACGGGGTGCGGGCGGAGCTTCGGAGGGCCGCCCCACCTATGGTGCGGGGCAGACGGTCCGCGGCGGGACCGCGGTGTGGAGACGTCCTTCGTGAGGATCCCGAGCGGGCAACTGGGGGCCGCGCTCGTCGATGCCCGGACGCGACGAGGACTGACCCGCAAGGACGTCGAACGCCTCACTGATGGTCGCTTGACCGCGAGCGCGATCGGCGGCTACGAGCGCGGAGAACGGTCGATCTCCATGGAGCGATTCGTGGACCTGTCGTACTCGATCGGGGTGGCGCCGGAGGAGTTGTTGGCCGACGCGCTCCACGGGAAGACCCCGACCGAGCGTCACCAACTCACGATCGACCTCACGCGCCTCGAGATCGCCGCCCAACCGGTGCGCGAGCCCGTCGCCGAGTTCGTGCACACGATCCAGATGCGCCGTCGGGATTACCTCGCGCACGTGGTGACGCTGCGTGGAGGCGATGTCACGGCGATCGCACAGCGGATGGGGGTGGAGCGTCGCACGCTGGTGCGCGAACTGGCTCCTGCCGTCGTACCGGACCTGATCGATAAGCCGCGATAGCCGAGGAGGCTCTTGGGTACCGGACCGTGAACCGCCCGGTCACATCCGTTCTTGGGTTCGCAGCCACTCGACGGTCCTGCGCAGGCCCTCGTCGAAC
>DATDJD010000129.1:0-8641 GCA_036520695.1 Actinomycetota bacterium | reverse complement strand
GGACGCACCATCGCCATCCACAACATGCCCGGCATCGTGAAGTTGTCGATGTAGCGAGCTTGGCCGGTCAGCAGATCTGGGTCTTCCTTGCGGAGGACGGCTCGGCCGATGAAGTTCTCTGTTGCGACCATGTCGGATCCTCCCCTCAGGCCTGAGCGCCACTCATGGAGCCGGCTGCGTCCAGGATCGACTTGACGATGTTCTGGTACCCGGTGCACCGACAGAGGTTGCCCTCCAGCGATTCCCGGACCTCTTCCTCGGTGGGCGAGGGGTTCTCCTTCAGGTAGCTCGCCGCCGCCATCACCATGCCGGGCGTGCAATATCCGCACTGCAAGCCGTGGTTGCGATGGAAGGCCTCCTGCAACGGATGCAGGTCGTCACCGTCGGCCATGGCCTCGATCGTGGTGACCTCGCGGCCTTCGGCCTGGGCCGTCAACAAGGTGCAGGACTTCACGGACTCCCCGTCCAGCAACACCGTGCAGGTGCCACAGGTCGACGTGTCACAACCGACGTTGGTTCCGGTGAGCCCGAGGGTCTCCCGGAGGAAGTACACGAGCAGCGTGCGGGCCTCGACATCGGCCTCACGTGGCTCCCCGTTGACCGTCACGGAGACGTTCGTCACGACGTGAACCCTCCTTCGCGCAAGGTGTGCGGTGGACAGGCTTCCAAGTGACGACGGAGTCTAGTCGTGCGGACACGAACGCGCGAACCGACGCGCGCCCTGCAGCGGGTCAGGACCAGCGAGGGTCGCTCGCCGAGAGAGCGGCGATGCCGGTGCAGAGCTCCCCGGTCCCGAACTCTGCGCCACGAGGACCCAAAGCGACCCAGTAGCACGTGCCGGAATGACCCATCACCGCAGCGGCCCAGCGCTGACCTGCGGTGGCCACGCTGACGATGCCCGGCGCCGGCGACGGGCCATCGGTGAAGACCAGGGAACGTTCGATCGTGCCCAATCGTCCGGGCCCCGCGTCAGCGATCGAGCCTTTGCCGTGCATCGCTTCGCGGGCGGCATCCAGCGCGCTCCTCGCCTCAGCTCGGGCGGGAGCATCCACCGTCTGGGCGTCAGCCTCGACCTCCTCGACCGGCGCGCCCTGCATCATGCCGATCATCGTTTCATCGGTGGCGCCTTCAGCGGCACGGGCCTCCGACCGGCGCTCACTTTCGACCACCCACCGGGTGAAGACCGTGAGCGCCGTCAGCAGCACCAAGCCCACCGCGACGGCCTTGACGACTCGACGGTCGACACGACGATGCAGCGGCACCGGTGGCGCTCGGAAACTGAAGGTCTCATCCATCCCCGGCTCGATATCGGCACCGGCGGACCCCGAGTGAAGTCCGGCCAAGGCTCCACGCAACGCCCGGGCTGTGCGACCATCGAACCCATGAGCGAGATCACCGATGTCCTGGCCGCGATCGAGTCGATGTCTGCGCAGGGCCAGCGCATGGCGCTGGCGACGATCGTCGCGGTACGCGGATCCACCTATCGCCGGCCAGGAGCGCGCTTGCTGGTCCCCGAGGAAGGCGCCCCGATCGGCAACATCAGCGGCGGATGCTTGGAGGGCGACGTCGCCGATATGGCCCGGCTCGTGATGGAAGAAGGCACCGCACGACTCGCCGGCTGGGACCTCACCGCCGATGACGACGCCGTCTGGGGACTCGGCCTAGGGTGCAACGGGGCGATCGAGGTGTTCATCGAACCGGCGGAACAGGCGGCGCAGGTGGCCGGCGCGCTCCGAGCCGCGCTCGAGGAGGAGCATCCGATCAGCGTCGTCACCGTGCTGGAGTCTGACCGTGCCGACGTAGACCCCGGCGCTCGGATGGTGGTTCGCCCCGATCCTGAGGCCGAACCTGAAGGGACGCTGGGCGCGGCCGACGTGGACGCCGAAGCGGTCGCGTCCGCACGGGTGCAACTGGGCGCCGAACGCTCGGAGGTGCGGACCTTCGCCCCAGGCGTCCGAGCGTTCGTCGAAGTGTTGGAACCCCCGCTGCGCGTGCTGATCTGCGGGGCCGGCCACGACGCGATCCCGCTCACCCGAGCCGCGGCCGGCCTGGGCTGGCGGCCGATCGTCGTGGACGACCGTCCGGCCTTCCTCACGTCCGAGCGCTATCCGGAGGCGGCGGGGTTCGTACGGGTCGAAGCACCCGAACAGACGGCGAAGGCGACACCGATCGACGACCGGACCTTCGCGGTCGTGATGACCCACAACTTCCTGCGCGACAAGGAGTACGTGCGATCGCTCCTGGACTCACCGGTCGCCTACATCGGCATGCTGGGCCCGGGGGCCCGCACCGAGCGACTGCTCATGGAACTGCGGGATGAGGGCATCGCGATCACGGACGGCGATCGCTCGAGGATCCACGGCCCCGCGGGCCTCGACCTCGGTTCCGAAGGGCCTGAGGAGATCGCCCAGGCGATCGTCGCCGAGATCGTGGCGGTGAAGCGCGGTCGTGCGGGCGGGTTCCTGAAGGAGCGACCGGGTCCCATCCACGATCGCCCCAAACCGGGCACCGAAGCGCGCTAGCCGCGGGTGTCCCTGCTCGAGAGCCACAGCAGCACGTAGAGCCCAGCGGATACCGCGAACACCGGGTAGGCCGTCTGCGAGATCTGGCTGAGCCACTCGTAGAGCGCCGAGTCGAGCCCGCCTCCGAACCCCGACCCGATGTCGAGCGCCAGCGAGATCGCCACGTACCCGTTCGACAACACCCAGATGAGCCCTGAGATCACCGCCCCCCACAGGAGCGCTCCTTGCAGAGGGCTCCGGCGCCGAGCTCTCGACATGGACGTGAACTCGTCGAACACTTCCTCGCTGCCCTCATCGGTCGGTGGGAATCGCCGCAGCGGGGAATCCCCCTCGTCGGTCACCGACCAGATCCCATACCCCTCATCATCCTCACCGACGATGAACCACCGGTTGGATGCGAGGACCTTGAAGGCGGGTTCACGCGGCGACAGATCCTCGCTCACGGCGATCCCCTTCGCGAGTTGAACCACAGCAGGACGAAAGCCCCTGTCACGACGAGGAATCCCGGCATGGCGACATACCCCACGATCAACGCCCAACGAGAACCCTCGAACGCAGCCTGCACGGATCCTGCGTCACGGACATCCACATGACGCTGAGCGTTCTGCACGATGCCTGTGCACACGATCCATGTGAGACCGCACGCCGCGGCGAGGGCGATCATGACGATCGGCGTCCTCCGCCCCACACCGTCCGCCGGCCGTCGGTCCATCGATGCATCCTATAGGCGGCGGCGCTCGGCACCTCCCCACCCACGGAACGGGGTTGCCCGTTCTCGCGCTCCATGCGATAAGTGGGTGCTGTCGTCCGCAGGAGACGGCGACGCTGAAGGGGGAACGTCCAGATGTTGCCTTCCGGCTTCGAGTACCACCGCCCGTCCACGATCGATGAAGCCCTCGATCTGCTGGAGGAACTGGGCGAAGGCGCCAAGGTCTTGGCGGGCGGCCAGAGCCTGATCCCGCTCATGAAGCTGCGGTTCGCAGCGCCGGCGCACCTGGTCGACATCAACCGGGTCCAAGGCCTCGACACGATCGAGGAACGCGATGGCGAACTGCACATCGGTGCACTCGTCCGCCATAACGAGCTCGTCCGCTCAACCCTGCTGCGAGATCGCTACCCGATGATCTCGGCGGCGGCGCCCCAGATCGCGGATCCATTGGTCCGCAACCTGGGCACGATCGGCGGCTCGCTCACCCACTGCGACCCTAGCGGCGACCTCGGAGCCGTGATGCTGGCCGCCAACGGTCGTGTCGTGCTGAAGAGCAAGTCGGGTGAGCGCGAGGTGCCGGTCACCGAATTCCTCGCCAGCACGTTCCAGTCCTCGATCGCACCCAACGAGATCCTGACGTCGGTGCGCGTCACCTCACCGACCGGCAACTACGGCGGTACCTACCTCAAGCTCGAGCGCAAGGTGGGCGACTACGCCACCGTCGCCGTCGCGGCCCGGTTGCTCATGGCCAACGGTTCGATCGGCACGGCGGGCATCGGCCTCACCTCGGTCGGGCTCACGAACATCAAGGCAACCGCCGCCGAAGATGCGCTCGCCGGCCAGGCCCCCAGCCAGGAGTTGTTCGCCGAAGCCGGTCGTCTCGCGGCCGCAGCCTGCAACCCGGTCAGCGACGTTCGAGGAACCGACACGTACAAGCGTCATATGGTCGAGGTGTTCGTCCGACGAGGCCTGACCACCGCCGCCGAGATGGCCGGCGCCGCCTGATCCCGTAGCCGGACGAGAGGACGACAGACATGGAAGTGACGATCACCGTCAACGGCACCACGAACACGATGGACATCGAACCGCGCATGCTGCTCGTGCACGTGCTCCGCGAGCAGCTTCGCCTCACGGGCACCCACATCGGCTGCGACTCGACGAGTTGCGGTGCCTGCACGGTCCTGTACGACGGCACGCCGGTGAAGTCGTGCACCCTGTTCGGTGTCCAGGCAGACGGCGTCGAGATCACGACCGTCGAAGGTCTGCTCACCGCAGCCGGTCTCGATCCCATGCAAGCGGCGTTCAAGGAGCACCATGGTCTGCAGTGCGGCTACTGCACCCCCGGGATGATGCTCGTCGGCAAGGCCCTCGTCGATGAGAACCCAGCGCCGACCGACGACGACGTCCGCAACGCGATCGGCGGCAACATCTGTCGGTGCACGGGCTACATGAACATCGTGAAAGCGATCCAAGGCGCCGCGGCGGCACGGAGTGCTGCGTCCACCGAGCCCGCCAACGCCTAGTAGCGACATCACAACGACCACGAGACTGAGAGGACACGACACCCATGGCCTCCGAAACCGAAGAGATCCGCGGGATCGGCCACAGCGTCCGTCGCAAGGAAGACGACCGCTTCATCCGCGGACGCGGCAACTACGTCGACGATGTGCAGCTGCCTGGCATGCTGCACATGGCTATCCTGCGTAGCCCATTCGCGCACGCGAAGATCAATTCGATCGACACCAGTGCGGCCGCCGCCATGCCCGGGGTGATCGCGGTCGTGACCGGTGAACTGATGGCCCAGCACAACCTCGCGTGGATGCCCACGCTTTCGGGAGACACCCAAGCCGTCCTGGTCACCGACAAGGTTCGCTTCCAGGGACAGGAAGTCGCCGCGGTGATCGCCGACGACCCGTACCGTGCCAAGGACGCGCTCGAGAAGATCGACGTGGACTATGAGCCACTCGGTGTCGTGGTCTCACCGCAGGCGGCGGCCGCCGAAGGCGCCCCGGTGATCCGGGACGAGAAGGAAGACCAGACCGACAACCACATCTACCACTGGGAGTCGGGCGACAAGGACGCCACCGATCGTGCGTTCGCCGACGCCGACGTCGTGGTCTCGCTCGACACGCACTACCCGCGGGTGCACCCTTCGCCGCTCGAGACCTGCGGCTGCGTCGCCGACGTCGACCCCGCGACGGGTCAGGCCACGATCTACATGACCTCGCAGGCCCCGCACGCCGTCCGTACGGTGTTCGCGTTGGTCGCAGGGCTCCCCGAGGAGAACATCCGGATCATCTCGCCCGATCTCGGTGGAGGGTTCGGCAACAAGGTGCCTGTGTATCCGGGGTACGTCATCGCCACGGCCGCATCACTGCTCCTGGGCAAGCCGGTGAAGTGGATCGAGGATCGCACCGAGAACCTGATCTCCACCGGGTTCGCGCGGGACTTCCACATGCACGGTGAGCTGGCGCTGAAGAACGACGGCACGATGCTGGGTCTGCGCACGTCGCTGCTGGCGGACGAAGGGGCGTTCCACGCCGATGCCCAGCCGAGCAAACTCAAGGTGGGTCTGTTCCACATCGTCACGGGCTCCTACGACATGCCGGCGGCCCACGTCGCCGCAGACGGCTACTACACGAACAAGGCGCCGGGTGGCGTGGCGTATCGCTGTTCGTTCCGGGTCACCGAGGCCTCGTACATGATCGAGCGACTGGTGCAGAACGCCGCCTACGAGATCGGTATGGATCCCGCCGACCTGCGCAAGAAGAACTTCATCGACAAGGACCAGTTCCCCTACGAGTCGCCGACGGGCCTCGTCTACGACTCGGGCGACTATCACGCCGCCATGGATCTGGCGCTCGAGAAGATCGACTACGTGGGCCTGCGTGCGGAACAGAAGCAGCAGCGCGCCGACGGCAAGCTCTGGGGCATCGGGCTCGCGTCGTTCACCGAGGCCGTCGGGGGCGGGCCATCGAAGGACTACGACATCATCGGCCTCAAGATGAACGACGGCGCCGAGCTGCGGATCCACCCCACGGGGAAGGCGATCCTGAAGATCAGCTCGAAGACCCAGGGACAAGGTCACGAGACCACGTTCGCCCAGATCGTGTCCGAGGAACTCGGCATCCAGCCCGAGGACATCAAGGTCATGCACGGCGACACGGACAACACGCCGTACGGCCTGGGCACGTATGCATCGCGCTCGACCCCGGTCTCTGGTGCGGCGACCGCGATGGTCGCGAGGCGCGTGGGCGAGAAGGCACGCAAACTCGCCGCCCACCTGTTGGAGGTCGCCGAGGAAGACGTCGAGTTCCACCGGCCCAACTACTCGGTGAAGGGTGCGCCCGACCGTGTGGTCACGATCCAAGACGTCGCCTTCGCCGCGTACACGAACTTCCCCCAAGGCATGGAAGCTGGACTCGAAGGCAACTACTACTACGACCCTCCCAACCTCACGTTCCCGTTCGGAACCTACGCCGTCTCCGTCGAGGTCGACCCAGAGACCGGCGTCTGGGAGGTCAAACGGATGATCGCGGTCGATGACTGCGGCGTGCGCATCAACCCCATGGTCGTCGAGGGGCAGATCCAGGGCGGGCTCACCGAGGGGTATGCCACGGCGGCGATGCAACTCATCACCTTCGACGATGACGGCAACTGCATCGGGTCGAACTTCATGGACTACCTGATCCCGACCGCAGTGGAGACGCCCAGGTTCGAACTGGGCGAGACCGTGACGCCATCACCCCATCACCCGATCGGAGCGAAGGGCGTCGGCGAGTCGGCGACGGTCGGCTCTCCCGCCGCCTACGTCAACGCGGTGATCGACGCGCTGCAGCCATTGGGCGTGAAGAACATCGATATGCCGCTCACGAGCGCCAAGGTGTGGGAAGCGATCCAGAGCGCGAAGGCCGGCTAGCCCGGAGACAGATGAAACCCAACGTCCTGAAGCTCGCCGCCGAGCTGAGCGCGCGTGGCGAGCCCTACGTGCTGGCCACGGTGGTGTGGCGTCGGGCGCCGTCGTCCGGCAAGGAAGGCGCCACCGCGTTGATCACCGCCGATCGCTCCGTCCGGGGCTGGATCGGTGGCGCCTGTGCCGAACCCACCGTCGTCCGGGAGGCACTGCGAGCGATCGAAGAAGGAACCCCGCGGCTCCTGTTCATGGGCACGGCGGATGAACTGGAGGCACACCGGCGCGACGGTGTGGTGAGCGTGCCGATCGCGTGTCAGAGCGAAGGCGCTTTGGAGGTATATGTGGAACCCGTCCTGCCCCAACCGCAGCTGGTCACCATCGGCCGTTCCCCCGCGGCTCTCGCCCTGACGTCGCTCTCGGCCGGCCTGGGGTGGCGAACCCTCGCGATCGACGACGGGGGTGAGGTCGACGCGCACCCGGGGGCCGATCGGGTCATCCGCGAACTCGACCTGTCCGACGCCGACGATCGATCGTTCGTGGTGGTGGCTACCCAGGGCCACTACGACGAGGACGCACTCGAGCGAGCCCTCACGACATCCGCGCCCTACATCGGACTCGTCGCTTCTCGCAAGCGGGCCGACTCGGTGCTCGGATACCTGCGTGATCGTGGCGTCACGGACGAAGCGCTCGATCGCGTGCACGCACCTGCCGGTCTCGACCTCGGCCATGTCGCGAGCGAGGAGATCGCCGTCGCGATCTTGGCCGAGATCGTCCAGCTCCGAGCGGCCGGTGATCTCGACGCCCCCGCTGCCGTGGAGGATCTGGTTCGCCACGAGTCCATCGATCCCGTATGCGGCATGACCGTTGATGTCACCGACGCGCGGTACCGAACGAGCCATGAGGGTCGTACGGTGTACTTCTGCTCGGCGGGGTGCCTGGAACGCTTCGAGGCCGACCCCGCGAGCTTCGAGGTGGCCACGACGTAGGCCTCGCTCGACCGGACGACCGACCGCAAGGAGACGCAGTGCTGATCGAGAATGAGTTCACCGTCGCCGCTCCGCAGGATGAACTGTGGGCCTACCTGCTCGACGTCGAGAAGATCGCTCCGTGCATGCCCGGTGCAGAACTGACCGAGACGGTCGATGACAAGAACTGGAAGGGCAAGCTGAACGCGAAGTTCGGTCCCGTTTCACTCGCGTTCGCGGGCACCGTCGCGATGACCGAGCGCGATGACGACGCGCATCGCGTGGTGTTGACGGCCAAAGGCATGGAGCAGAAGGGCAAGGGTGCGGCGAACGCCACGGTGACCTCCTGGCTGGAGCCGGGCCCCGGAGATCAGAGCACGGTGAAGATGACGGCCGACATCACCCTGACAGGTGCGGCCGCACAACTCTCCCGAGGCCTGCTCCCCGAGATCTCCAAGAAGCTCACGCAACAGTTCGCCGATTGTCTCGAGGCGAGCATGCGAGCCGAGCAGGCTGATCGGGCCGCCGCGGC
>DATDJD010000128.1:0-3070 GCA_036520695.1 Actinomycetota bacterium | reverse complement strand
CTGCGAGCACGCTGCACTTCGGCCAGCTCACGATCCGCGAGATCAAGGAGTACCTTCGCGACCGCGGCGTGGAGGTGCGGTTGTGAGCGAGGCGCTCGATCGTTCGCCCGTCGCGCTCGACGATCTGAAGTTCGACGACCGTGGGTTGGTGACCGTCGTCGCACAGGACGCCGACAACGGCCAGGTGCTCATGGTCGCGTGGGCGAACCGCGAAGCCCTCGAGCGGACGCTCGCCGAAGGCCGCATGGTCTATTGGTCGCGTTCACGTCAGGAACTGTGGCGCAAGGGCGACACCAGCGGCCACGTCCAACACTGGACCGAACTCCGGGTGGATTGCGACGGCGACGTGCTGCTGGCCCAGATCCACCAGGAAGGCGCGGCGTGCCACACCGGCGAACGCAGCTGCTTCTTCCGGACCCTGGCTTAGACTGCCGCGATGACGACGGTCCTGCTGTTCCATCACGCGCACGGGCAGACTGCTGGGTTCCTCAGCTTCGTCGACGAGCTGCGGGCGGCCGGCCACACGGTCGATGCGCCCGATCTCTACGACGGGCGCACGTTCACGGACCTCGACGAAGGTGTCTCCTACGCCCAGGAGGTCGGGTTCGGCGAGATCATCCGCCGCGGGTCTGCGGCTGCCGCGGAGCTTCCGCCCGACATCGTCTACTCGGGCTTCTCTCTGGGCGTGCTGCCCGCCCAGGCGCTCGCGCAGAAGCGACCGGGCGCGGCCGGTGCGATCTTCTATCACTCGTGCGTGCCCCCATCGGAGTTCGGAGGGCCGTGGCCGGAAGCCGTGCCGGTGCAGATCCACATGATGGAGGACGACCCCTGGACCGAGGAGGATCGGCCCGTCGCCGAAGCGTTGGTTGGGGAAGTCGCGAGCGCCGAGCTGTTCCTGTACCTGGGCTCGGGCCACCTGTTCGCCGACACGAGTTCGAACGACTACGAAGAGCCCGCGGCGGACCTGCTCAAGGAACGCACGCTCGCCTTCCTGGACCGGGTGGGCTAGCCACACCATGTTGAAGCTGGTCATCCCCAAGGGCTCCCTGGAGGAGCAGACCCTGCGCCTGTTCGAGGCCGCGGATCTGCACGTGCGCCGTGGGTCCAGCCGCGACTACCACGGCACGATCGACGACGACCGCATCGAGCGCGTCAGCGTGCTGCGTCCGCAGGAGATCCCGATCTATGTGCAGGACGGTCTCTTCGACCTGGGTATCACCGGGCAGGACTGGATCGCTGAAAGCGAGAGCGACGTCGAGGTCCTCACCAGCCTCAACTACGCCAAGACCGGCACCGGGCACGGCACCAAGATCGTGCTCGCCGTGCCCAACGAACACCCCGCGAACTCCGCCGCCGAGATGCCCCCCGGCTCGCGCATCTCCACCGAGTTCGTGCGCCTCACCGAGCGCCACTTCGAACAGCTGGACATCCCGGTGAAGGTTCGATGGAGCTACGGCGCCACCGAAGCGAAGGTGCCCGAGATCGTCGACGCCATCGTCGACGTCACCGAGACCGGCAGCACGCTGCGCGCCCACGGCATGAAGATCATCGAGACGCTTCTGACATCCGAACCCGTGCTGGTCGCGAACCGCGAAGCCGCGGCCGACCCCGAGAAGCGCGCCGCGATGGACGACATCACCACCCTCCTCCTCGGCGCGCTCCAAGCGGAGGGCAGGGTCTTGATCAAACTCAACGTCACCGATGCCGACCGCGAAGCGGTCCTGGCCGTCGTCCCGTCGATGAAGGCGCCGACCGTGTCGCCGCTCGCCGACGGCGGGTTCGCGATCGAAACCGTGGTGGAGAAGCGCGGCGTCAACCGGCTGATCCCGCAACTGAAGGCCGCCGGCGCAACCGACATCCTCGAACTCCCGATCACCAAGATCGTCCCCTGACCCCTCCACGTCGAACGTCAACTCCCTTGACCGTTCCACTACCGCGCACCTACCCTCCACAAGCCGTCGGTGGAGGAGGGAACGTGCGGAACTCGGTCCGGTCGTCGATCGTCACCGCATGCGTCGTCGCGACCTCGTTGCTCACCACCATCCCCGCAGACGCTGCCACGCCGGGCCAACTCGACAGGACCTTCGGCGGCGATGGGAAACAGACCACGTTCAACCGAGGTGGCACTGGGTACGCGGTGGCGATCGACGCGAACGGCCGCATCGTGGTTGCCGGCTACACACTCACCGGCCAGACAGACCTGGCGGTGGCCCGCTTCCTGCCCGACGGCAAGCCCGACAAGAGCTTCGGTGGTGATGGACGTGTCATCACAGACCTGGGCGGCACCGACTACGGCTTCGACGTGGCGATCCATCCCGACGGGGGGATCGTGGTCGTGGGCGAGCGAGACACCCGTTCGGGCTCGAGGGCAGCCGTCGTGCGCTACCTGCCTCGGGGGAAGCGCAACAAGGACTTCGGTGGCGATGGCATCGTGCTGACGAGCTTCGGCAAGAAGTACCAAGGCGCCAACGCGGTCGTGGTCAGCGCCGATGGCAACATCACGATCGGTGGCTTCACGTCCAACGGCTCCACGGCGAAGTGGGCGATGGCCAGGTACGGCCCTCGCGGGGTGTTGGACAAGCGGTTCGGTGGCAACGGCAAGGTCACGGTCGACCTGGCACCCGCCGATGAGCAGATCAACGACATGGTCCTCGCCAAGGGCGGAGGCCTCGTGGCGACCGGGTCTGCGTCGTCGGGGATGACACCTCGGTTCGCGATCGCGAGGTTCCGCCCGAACGGATCGCTCGATAAGCGGTTCGGGCACAAGGGAAGGAACCTCGTGGACGTGTCGAAGGGATCCGACATCGCGTTCGGCCTCGGACAGGGGTCCGACGGGTCACTGGTCGCGGTCGGGTACGCGCAGAACGGGAAGCGCGATGGCTGGGGTCTCGCCGCCTTCGGCCCGAAAGGCCGCCGAGACGATCGATTCGGCAAGGACGGGGTCCGCGTCTTGCAACTCGGGCCTCAGTACGAGTTCGCCTATGACGCCCACGTCCAGACCAACGGCAAGATCGTGGTGGTGGGTCGCGCCTCACGCAAGAGTGGTGGCGACGAGTTCGGAGTGTTCCGA
>DATDJD010000127.1:0-5781 GCA_036520695.1 Actinomycetota bacterium | reverse complement strand
GAGTTCTACCGGCACCGCGACGCACACTGATGTCCTGCCTCCCGTGAGCGAGTCGGCCGACCTCTCGAGCTGGGGAAGCGATCTCACCCAGATCCTGGTGGTCCATGACCTGGCCCGCGCCGTTGCGTTCTATCGCGACGTGCTCGGCGCGACGGTCGTCCGCGAGTACGGCGGCACGTCCGGCGTCCTGCAACTGTTCGGCGCGTGGGTGCTGCTCGTCACCGGGGGTCCGCCCACCGACGACAAACCGACCGTGACGTTCACCCCGCCCGACGATCCGGACCGCGTGAGCCACTCGATGACGTTCCGAGTCGCCGATTGTCGACTCACCCACGAGATCCTCACCGAGCGGGGCGCCGTGTTCCTCGCGCCGCTCGCTGAGTCCGACTGGGAGATCCGGGGATTCTTCCGCGATCCAGACGGTCACCTGCTGGAGATCAGCGAAGCGAAGGGCTGAACGGGGGCCCGAACACCATCAGCTGAGGAGCCCCTCGACCTGGTCCCCGATCCCCAGGAGCAGTAGACCGGCGATCACCAGGGCCACACCAACGATCTGGTTCGCGACTAGCCGCTCGTGCAGGTACCGGATCGACAACAGGACCGCGATCATGGGGAACACGGCGCTGGCCGCCAATACGATCGACAGGTAGCCGCGTTCGGCCCCCGCCGCGTACGTCGTCACGCCCAGGATGTCGGCGGCCCCCGCCGCCAGCGCCACCCACAGGCCGGGGCCGGGCCGGAGCGCAGCCAGTTGCCGCCGGTAGATGAACGCCACCGGGACGTAGCACGCGACCTGCGCGGCCCGTGAGGCCCACAGTCCCGCGATCCACCCTGCTTCCTTCGACGCGAATCCCAACAGGAACGCGGCGACCCCGAAACTGAACGCTGCAACGATCGCCCATGGGAGCCCGGGAGGTACCCCATGCGTGCCGGCTCGGAGCTTCTTGAGATCGGTCGAGACCAACATCACACCCAGCACCGTGACGACTGCCCCCACCACTTGGAGCGCGGCAGGTCGCTCGTCCAACACGACGATCGCCAGCGCCACGCCTACCACCGCGTACGTGGCTCCGATCGGCGAGACCACGGCGACAGGCCCGAGTTCCAGAGCCCGGTAATGGGTCATGTAGGCGGCCGCGGTGAAGACCCCGTTCAACGCGATCCAGCCGATGATGGGCCGGATCGCGGCTGTCGACTCCCCGGTGGCCAACAGGAGCACGGTCATGAACGTGACCGATAGGACCTGGCCCACGATGACCGTGACGATGCTGCCGATCCTTCGGCCCGCGATCGCACCACTGAAGTCGGCCAGGCCCCACCCCAGCGCGGCGGCCAGGCCGAAGATCACGGCGTGCGCACTTCGGCGAGCGCGTCGACGGCGACCGCACCCCGGTCATCGACGAGCAGTGGGTTCGCCTCCAGGGATGTCAGCCGGTCGCGCAGATCCCACGCCGCTCGCGCCACGCCCTCGACGGCGTTCGCGACGGCCCGTAGGTGATGACGATCCGGATGGAGGCCGCACCGCTCCGCCTGGTCGGCGACGAACGATCTCGCCTGCACCGGCGTGATCGGACACGGAACGAACGTCGCTTCACCGACCTCGGCGAGGGCACCCCCGGGGCGCATCGTGATGAACGGACCGAACCGGTCATCGACCACCGCGCCCACCAGCACTTCATCGCCGGTGACCATCTGCTGCACCAAGACCCTAGGCCGGGCAGCACCGGCCCGGCGGGCTGCGGTCAGCACTTCGTCTGCCGCGATCTGCGCAGCGGCAGCGTCCGAGATCCCGAGGCGAACGCCACCCAACCGTGCCTTGTGCGGGATCTCCGGGGCCAGGGCTTTGATCGCGACGGGGAACCCGATCCGGCGTGCAGCGTCCCCCGCTTCGTCAGTCGTGGCCACCGTCGCCTCCTTCGGGCGGCGAACGCCATACAGGGCAAGCACGTCGGCGCCGGTCGCCTCGTCGACGGCCCCCGTCAGCCCGCGCAACACGCGTCGCGCGCCCTTGCGTCCCTCGTGGGGTTCGCGTTCGACGAACGCTCGGGCCTTCACATCGTGATGATCGACGAGCGCCTTGATCGCCCCCGCCGACGCGTGGTGACCTTGCAGGAACGGCAGTTGCTTCCAACGTTTCGTGAACGCGATCGCCTCGGGCGCATAGGCCAGTGGGCTCATCGCGACGCTCACGAATGCCACACCGGTTCGACGCTGCAGTTCGACGACCTTCGAAAGCACAGGGTCTGCCCACGGTGTTTCACCCGGCAAGCGAGGAGGGAATGCGTCGAAGGCGATCAGCCCCACCGATGGATCGTTCGCCAGCGCATCCAGTGCACCCTCGAACATCTCGGTCTCGACGGCAGCCTGGCCGGTGACGTCGAGGGGATTGTTCTGCGACGCGAAGGTGGGCAGTGCCTTCTTCAACCTCCGCTTCGTCGCGGGCGCGAGCCCGGGGAGCGACAGTCCTGCGTTCCCCGCCGCTTCGGCGAACAGGGTGCAGGCGCCACCCGATTGCAGCGCCGCCGCCACGCCGGTCGTGCGCAGCTTCTTGACGTGTGAGAAGAGCACGGCCGCCTCGAACATCGCGACGGGGTCGTCCACCAACACCACCCCGCGGCCCCGTAACCACGCATCCCGCAACGCGGTGTTGCCTGCGAGCGCCCCCGTGTGCGCCACGATCGAACGCCGAGCTGCTTCGCTCTTGCCCTCGGGGGCGCAGATCACGACGGGCTTTCCGGCGGATCGCAGAGCGCCGAGACCGGCACCGATCGACTCGATATCGCGCATCGTCTCGATGTAGCTGGTCACCACGCGGGTGGCGGGATCCTCGGCGGCCCAGCGGTAGAGATCCCCCAATCCGAGCACGGCCTCATTCCCGACCCCCAGGATGATCCGCATGCCCACTCCCCGATCCGACGCCATCTGGTTCATGGCCCATGCCACGGTGCCCGACTGCGAGATGACACTGATCGCGCCCGCCACGGGATTGGGAGGTGGGGTCGTACCGTACGGGGCGACATGGTCAAGGTAGTTGACGAAACCCTCCACGTTGGGGCCCAGCACGGGGATGCGGTTACGAAGTGCAGCCGTCCGGAGCTCTTCCTGGAGCGCGCGACCTTCCTCCCCGGCCTCGGCGAAACCGGAGGAGACGACCATGATGCCGCGCACCGCGCGATCGCCACAGTCGTCGATCATCCGAACGACCACGCGGCCAGGCACCACGAACACGACCAGGTCGACGCCCTTGGGAAGGTCGCGGACCGAGGGCACGCACGGCCGATCCCATACACGGTCGTACTTCGGGTTCACCGGGTAGAGCTCGCCATCGAACCCCAGGTGTCGCAACGATCGCTCGATCTCGGGGGCCCAGCTATCCGGGGATTCCGAAGCGCCGACGACGGCCACCGACCGAGGAGCGAGCAGCGGTCGCAGGTTCCAGCGGGGCATCAGCCGTTCCCGGGGACCTGGTCTCCACGGAACTTCGCGTCCCGCCAGGCGATCGCCGCCTTCAGTCCCTCTTCGTTGGTGATCCGGCGGAACTCGTCGCGAGCGGGCAGGTTGGCGGTCTCGATCATCACGTCGAGTTCGTTGTTGGCCGCCATCGCCGCCCGGAACCCGGCCACGTCCCACGCTCGGTTGACCGCACGCTTGGTGGTCTGCACGACGAATGGCTCGTTCTTCGCGATGTCGTTGGCCAGCGCCAAGGTTGCCTCGTCCAACTCGTCGCCGGGCACCACCGAGTTCACGAGGCCGATCCGCATGGCTTCTTCGGCCCCGATTCGATCCTCACCGGTGAACAGCATCCGCTTGGCCTCGCGGACGCCCACCACCCACGGCAGGAACATCGACACCACGCCAGAGCCGAACCGAACATCGACGTAGCCGAACTTCGCGTCGTCGGAGGCAACCGCCAGGTCGCACGCCAGCATCAGGTCGGTACCACCGGCCAGGCAGTACGAATGCACCTGGGCGATCGTGGGCTTGGGGTGATCGGTGAACTCCAGCATGTGCGCGGTCGAAGCGACCAGGCTCTGGTGCCAATCCGCTGCGTCCAATTCACCCTCGTCGGCGTCCTCGGTCAGGTCGTATCCGGCGCAGAACGCCCGGCCCGCACCGCGCAACACGATGACTCGGACGCCGTCATCGTCCGCTGCGTCGCTGAGCGCGTCCGACATCGCGTCGACCAACGGGCGGTTGAGGGCATTCAACGATCCGGGTCGGTTCATCGTCAGCCGCCGGACGGGGCCAACGTCCTCGATCAACAACACGGGTTCGCTCGGATCCGACGTGCCATGTTCGGCGGTGACGCTACCTTCGCTCACTGGCATCTCCCTTGGTCTCTGGCTGCGCGCTCGCCGTGCGGCCCGGATGCTACCCGAGCAGGGCAGCGACCTGTTCGGCGGCGCGGGCCCCGCTCCGCAGGGCTCCCTCCATCGTCCCGTGATGATCGAGTCCGGCGGTGTGCTCTCCGGCGAACGCGAGTCGCCCGACGGTGCGGGTGAACGCGCCGGCCTCGGCTCGCGCGATCGACGCCGGATCCCACACCGCGTAGGAACCGATCGTGAACGGGTCATCTGCCCACGGATACATCACCGGCTCCTCCAGGAAGGTGAGATCCGGGTTCATGTTCCGGATACGCCGGAACCATGGATCGATCTCGCCACGGTCGGTGCCCAACGCCGACTGCGCATCGGGTGAACCGGCGAACGCCGTGATGCAGCGGCGGGATCCACCGTCCTCCCCGTTCGCCGCCCAGCACCACATGGAGACATCGGTGGCTTGCCGCGCTCGAGTCGACGGCGGTCGCTCGGTCGCCACCGCGAGCTTCGACGCGACCCCCATCGGCAAGGACGACAGGGCGTTCGCGACCTCCTCGGGCAACGCGGGCGCGAACGTGAGCCGAGCCGCGATCGGAGCGGGGACGGCGATCACCGCAGCGGAGGCAGATTCGCGCGTGGACCCGATGTGGGCGATGACCTGATCCCCTTCGGTCTCGATCGCCTCGACGACCTGTCCCGTGCGAACATCGCTGAGTGCATCGGCCATCGCGAGCGCGAGCCCCTGGTTGCCGCCGGCCATGCGGACGTAGGGACCCTCGTGCACGGCGAACGTAGGGGTCTCGCCGGGCGGCACGAGACCCACGACATCGAGCGATCCCGCACATGTTCCCTGCAGCCGGATCTTGACCAGCCGCCTCACCCACTCGTCCTCCCACGGCACCGAATCCAAGAACCCGCCCAACGTGAGATCGGCACAAGCCGAGGGCGAAAGTTGCGAGTGGGCGCGGTCAGCGGCGGCGAGGAACGCGGCTTGATCCTCGGGCGATGCCGCGTCCGGTCCCCAGGCTTCGCGGTGGCCGTAGTCCGCCCCCGTCTGGATGAGCTCGATGTCGTGACTCCCAGCCAGCGACCGGACGTGCTGGTCGCCCGCCATGATCCACTCAGCGCCCAGCTCGATCACGGCTCCGTTCGACAGGGTGGATGACCACACCCGGCCGCCCACACGTTCGCGGGCTTCCAGCACGGTGACCTGCCACCCCTGACGTTCCAGGTCGGAGGCTGCCATGAGCCCGGCAAGGCCTGCGCCAACCACGAGGACATCCCGTGACGTATCCATCATCACGAGGACCGACTCGGGCTAGGTAGTTCGAGGTATCGGGGCCGAAACTTGCATGGCACGGTTCGCCTATGGTACTCACCGCCATCGGGCTGAACCCGCCGAGGACCGAGAGAGCGCAGGAGGAACCATGTCTGGACATCCGATGGAACGCCGGAACCTGTC
>DATDJD010000126.1:0-5356 GCA_036520695.1 Actinomycetota bacterium | reverse complement strand
ATGATCTCCAGCTCGCAGCCCGGCATGAAGGAGGAGGGCGACGCTCGGCGCATGGCAGAAGACCGCGCTCGCGCCGCCGAGGAGCGGCTGAGCGTGCTCCAAGAGCAGTATCGCAACACCCTCGAGGAGCTCCAGGTCGTGCATCGGCAAGCCCAGCAGGCCGTCGCCCGGCCCGACCCTCAGCTGGAGGAGCGCGCGATGCAAGCCGAGTCGCGCGCCCGCCAGCTCGAAGAGCACGCCAGGAACGCCGACGAGCGTGCGCGTGCCCTGGAAGAACGCTCCCGCGAACTCGAAGACCGCGCGCAGCTGTTCGAGCGTCAGGCCGCCTCGACGCAAGCCGAGCTAGAGGAGATCAGTCGTCACATGGCTGAACGCGCGCTCGAAGGGGACGCTCGCGATGGCGATGCACGGACCCTCCAAGCCGAGCAGGAATCGATCGGCCTTCGCGCTGAGCTCGAGGGCGCTCAGACCCAGCTCTCGATGGCACGCCGTGAGCTGGAGTCGATGAGGGACCAAGCCGAACGATCCCGCGAACTCCGAGGCGATCTCGACTCGATCAACGTGGAGGCGCTCCGAGCGCGCGAGACCGCCGAGAACGCGCAGGCCGAACTCCAACTGCGCACCAAGGAACTGGACGACTTGCGCAACGAGGTGCGTGCGCTCCGAACCGAAGAGCAACGCGCCGCGATGCTCGAGGACGAGCTACGCGCAGCCAAGGCAGAGGTCCAGAGTCTGAGCGCGTCGCACCGCGCCGATCTCGTCGAACGCGAAGCTGAGCTCGAGGAGAAGGTCCGTGGGATGCGCGAGGAGTTCCAGGCCGAGCTCAGTCGCATCGAAACGCAGAACCGCGAGCAGATGGCCCAGCGTGAACTCCAGCTATCCGAACGGGTCTCAGGAGCCGAGGACGCAGCGGCCCAGCGGCTGGACATCGCCGAGCGCGAGCTCGCCGAGCGAGCCAAGCGGTTCGAACGTGCCGAGGATGAGATCGCGAAGGCCACCGCCGAGGCCCTGCATCTGGGCGGAGAACTCACGATCGCGCAGGCCGAATTGGAGACCACGGTCGCCCAGTTGCAGTCCGAGACCGAGCGGGCTCGGACGTTGAGCGAACGCCTCGCACAGGTGGAGGGCAGCTCCCAGCGATCCAGCGCCGCCGCGCAGCGCATCGCGTCCGACCTCGAGGCGGCAGCGCAAGAGAACGCCGACCTCAACCGCCGGCTCCAGGAGATCGAAGCGCGACGCGCCCTGGAGATCGCCGACGCAGAGGGTCGAGCCGACCTGGACGACATCCTCCGGGTGACCCAGGAACGCCTCGCGGGCCAGACCGAGAAGCTGATCGCGGCCGAGGAACGAGCTGGGTCGATGGAGAAGCAGTTCCAAGTCGCCAGCGAACGCCTCGAAGAGGTCGAAGCCGAGCTCCGCCAGCAACAGATGACCCAGGCCATGCGTGAGATCCGAGGTGAAGGTCACGAAGGCGTCGAGGGGGACACAGCGCCGCTCGCGGTGAGCCCACCCATCTCCATCGAGGACCGCCGCGCCGCTTCGCCGTTCATGAAGGAACTCTCGATGGACGCGAAGAAGTCGCTCACCCGCATCCTCGGGATCACGCAGATCCTGAAGCACAAGAAGGACGCCAAGGAGCAGGCCGCGCTCATGCGCCAGCTCACCGCCCATACCCGCCGACTGGACCGAACCGTCGCCGACCTGGCCGATGCCGATCGTCTTTCGCAAGGCCCGATCGAGCTGACGGTCCGTCGCACGGATCTGGAACCCATGATCCAGCGCGTCGTCGAGGAATCGGGCCTGGAGGCCGACCACGAGCTTCGGGTGCATGCCGAGCGTTTGGTGGTGGCGGTCGATCCGCAGCGCACCGAACAGATCATCTCGGCCCTGCTTCGTACCTCCGGTGACCGGACGCCACCGAAGAAGGCGATCACGGTCCGGTTGCTCCCGAGCGACGGCGGCGCCTTGATCGTGGTCGAAGATCCGGAACCCTCATCGGACGTCTCCATCAACCCGGTGGCCGAACGGTTCGCCGAGGTGCAGGGCGGTTGGGCGAAGGTCGAGAGTCAGGAATCGGGTGGATCAGCCTTCTCGGTCTTCCTTCCCGATGGTGCCGGCATCGGCGATCCGTCAGACGGAACCGCATCGGGCCGCGAGGTCAAGGTCGTGGTCGATGAGCCCGTCGAAACCTGGGAGCCACACGACGAGAAGGCGCTGGTCGACGAACTCCACCGCCTGTCGAACGCTGAGACCGACCAGTAGGAGCGGCGTCAGGGACGGCGCAGGATCAGGGCATCACCCTGACCGCCACCGCCACAGATCGCGGCGCCACCGAGCGCCACCGAGCGCCGCCGCATCTCGTGGGCCAGCGTGAGCACGATGCGGGCGCCGCTGGCCCCGATCGGATGGCCCAGGGCGACGGCACCGCCGTTCACGTTCACCAGCTCCTCATCGATGTCCAGCATGCGTGCGGTGTGCACGGGCACCGCTGCGAAAGCCTCGTTCACCTCGAACAGCCCGAGATCGGCGGTATCGAGACCGGCGCGCTTCACGGCCTTCTGCAGTGCCAACGCCGGCACGGTGTGCAACGAGGGGTAGCGATCGGCCGACATCCCGTACGCCACGATCTCGGCGAGCGGGTCTGTGCGCAGGCGATCGGCGACGTCGGCGCTGACGACCACGACGGCGGCGGCACCGTCGGAGATCTGTGAGGCGTTGCCAGCCGTGACCGTCCCTTCCGATGTGAAGGCCGGCCGGAGGCGAGCGAGTCGCTCGGGCGAACTGTCTGGTCGGATGCCTTCATCACGGGCGAACACGACCGGATCCCCTTCGCGTTGAGGGACCTCGACCCCGACGACCTCGTCGGCGAGCCGGCCCTGTTCCCACGCCTCGGAGGCACGCACATGCGAACGCGCCGCCCACCGATCCTGGTCATCCCGGCTGACACCGAGCTCGGCGCTGATGGCATCGGTGCCGGCGCCCATGTGCTGATCGTCGAACGCGCACCACAGGCCGTCGTGGATCAACGAGTCGAGCATGGGTGCATCGCCCAATCGTGATCCATCGCGTGCCTTGGGCACCACGAACGGGGCGTTCGTCATGGACTCCATCCCGCCCGCCACGATGATCTCCGCGTCGCCCGCACGGATCATCTGGTCGGCGATCGCGATCGCGGACATGCCCGACAAACACACCTTGTTGACCGTGAGTGCCGGAGACTCCTTCGGGATACCGGCGCCGATGGCAGCCTGACGAGCGGTGATCTGGCCCTGGCCCGCCTGCAGGACGTGTCCCATGATCGTGTACTCGACCTGTTCGGGCGAGATGTCCGATCGCGAGAGCGCCTCCCGGATCGCGATGGCACCCAGATCCACGGCGCGGAACCCCGCCAACGACCCTTGGAACTTGCCGATCGGGGTGCGTGCCCCAGCCAGGATCACCGACCGCGTCGTCATGCCGACAGTCTATCGGCGGGTCCGCAGAAGCTTCGAGCGTAGGGAACTTACGAGCGGTTGGCGAGCGCCTTCTCGATGACTTCGAGGATGTCGTCGCGGACCAGTTCGTCACGCGCGATCAGTGCATCGCGAAGGGCGGCGTGCACGTCGCGGTTCTCTTCCAGCACCTCGCGGGTTCGCTGTCGTTGGGCCTCCAGGATGTCGTCCACCCGCTGGCGACCTTCTGTGTCGGCCAGGACCTTGCCGACCAGGTTGGCGCCGCCGATAGGACCCTGCGTCACGGCATCGAAGGAGATCAGGGACCCGGCCATGCCGAACGACCCGACCATGGTGGCCGCGAGGGTGGTGGCATGGGAGAGGTCGCCTGCGGGACCCGTGCCGGTATCGCCCAGGAAGAGTTCCTCGGCCACCAGACCGCCGAGGGCGATGGCGATACCTGCTTCGATCTCGGTCTTGGTGCGGGTGAAACGCTCTTCGGAATCGCCGTGGGCCAACAGGCCCAGTGAACCGCGGCGCTTGATGATCGAGAGCACTTCGAGCCTGCGGTTCTGGCCCACGAAGTGGGCGACCGTGGCGTGGCCGGCCTCATGGGTGGCGACGGACTCGCGATCGGTGTCGGTGTACACGACCGGCTGCTTCATGCCGATCTCCTCGTTGAACTTCGCCTCCATCACGTCGTCGAAGTTCATCTCACGGCGGCCTTCGCGGAGCGCGACCAGGAGCGACTCGTCGAAGAGATGCTCGATCATCACCGGGGTGTAACCGAACGTCTCGTAGGCGATGCGTTCACGCGTGTGTTCGTCGTCCAGCTGCTGGTGGTGGCGCTTGCGATCGAGGAAGAAGTCGATCAGCTCCACGCGCCCCTGCTTCGTCGGCACGTCGAAGTACAGCCGTCGGTCGAATCGGCCGGGTCGCACCAGCGCTGCATCGAGCGAGTCGCCTCGGTTGGTGGCGGCGATCAGCAGGATGTTGTGGTACTCGGGCTTGATGGGCGTCATCTGGCGGTCATCGGGCAGGTAGCCGTTCACGAACCCGATCAGCTTGCCCTTCAGACGGGTGCGCAGCGGCGGTTGGTCGAAGGACTGCATCTGGATCAGCAGCTCGTTGACCATGGAGCCGGAGTCACCCATACCGAACCTCGAGGTGGTGCGGGCCATCGTGTCGGGCGTCGCGCTCGAGCTGCCACCACGACTCATGCCGATCGCGTCGATCTCCTCGATGAATCCGATCGCGCCTCCCTGCTTGCGCGCGATCTTGCGCAGGTGCTTGAAGAACGAGCGGATCCTGTACGCGGTCATGCCTTGCCACATCGATTGGAACGCCGGCGCCGAGATGAACAGGAACGGCACCCCGGCCTGCTTCGCCATGGCTTTGGCCAAGTAGGTCTTCCCCGTGCCGGGGGGGCCCTCGAACAGGATGCCTCGTCGAGGCGTCCCGCCGAGCTCATCGCGGAAGGTGGCGTAGCCCAGGAACACGTCGAGTGACCGCACGACCTCGTCGACCTGCGTGTCCAACCCCTTGATGTCGGTGAGACCCGACTCGACCTGTTCGGGATAGACGGTGACGTGCGGCGAACGACCGTTGATCAGCGGCAAGGCCACCATCAGCATGACCGGGATCAAGATCAGGATCGGGAACAACAGGAAGACCCAGTCGGTCGGCAACGAGGGCAGGGTCAAGGGGTGACCGCTCGAGTAGCGGTAGTACAGGTAGAGGTCGATCAGACCGACCACGATGAGCGCACGGATGATGCGCTTCAGCTTCGTGCGCTCGCGCTGGCGGAAGACGTCGGCGCGACCCTTCTGCAGCAGCTGGGAACCCTGCAACAGAGCTGTGGTGCTCGCCTGTTCCTCGGTCGGCACGCGTGACTCCTTACGCTCGGTCCCCGGAACCGTCCCCTA
>DATDJD010000125.1:0-9962 GCA_036520695.1 Actinomycetota bacterium | reverse complement strand
TGCTCCTCAGCCTGCACCCCGACTACATCATGAGTCACCGGTTCGAGCCGCTCGGCCCGGGCCAGAGCAAGGTCGAGTGCCAGTGGCTGTTCCCGCCCGAGGCGAAGGAGCGCGCCGACTTCTCGCCCGACTACGCGAGTGAGTTCTGGGACATCACCAACAAGGAAGACTGGCTCGCCTGCGAGTCCGTCTACCGCGGTCTGCAGTCGGAAGGTTTCCGCCAGGGGCCGTTCGCCTGGAGCGAGGACGAGGTCCACATCTTCATGGCCATGGTGGCCCAGGGCTACGTCGACGGGTTCGCACAGAAGCCGCCCCAGGTGCACGAACCCGACGCCGCCGGCGTCTGATCCACCGACCAACCGCTCTCGACTCCACGGCCCGTTGACTACCGGTCAACGGGTCGTGTTGCACCCATCGCTCGCCTCTTCCACCATGGCGCCCGGCACCGTCGTTCCCCAGAGTCATCGACAGAGTCATCGACAGAGTCACCGACCCGAGGAGGATGCATGGCTGAGTTCGACATGAGCCTCGTGCAACGTGGGGCGCGCAACCGCCGCACCCCGTACTACGAGGCAACTCAGAAGTACTCACCGCTCGGTTACACGGTCTACAACCACATGTACTTCCCGATCCGGTTCGACTCGTTCGAGAACGAGTTCCAGTCGCTGCTGAACGACGTCACCGTCTGGGACGTATCGGTGGAGCGTTGCCTGGAGATCAGCGGCCCCGATGGCTTCGCCTTCGCGCAGCTGCTCACGCCCCGTGACCTGTCGAAGTGCGCCGTCGGCCAGGCGAAGTACGTACTCATCTGCGACAGCGACGGCGGCATCATCAACGACCCGGTGCTGACCCGCATGGATGAGAACACGTTCTGGTTCGCACTGGCATCCTCGGATGCGCTGCTGTTCGCCCGCGGGTTGAAGAACGCTTACCCGGACATGGACGTCACGATCAAGGAAGCCGACGTCGCGCCCATGCAGGTGCAGGGTCCCAAGTCCAAGGACCTCATGGTCAAGCTGCTGGGTGAGAGCATCCTCGACCTCAAGTACTACTACTGGACGCACGCCGAGATCGCCGGGGCGCCCGTGGTGGTCACACGCACCGGGTGGACCTCGGAAGTGGGCTATGAGATCTACCTCACCGAGTCAAGCAAGGGCACAGACGTCTACGAGGCGGTCATGGCAGCCGGTCAAGAGTTCAACATCAAGCCGACCGGCCCGAGCGACATCCGCCGGATCGAAGGTGCGATCTTCAACTGGGGCGCCGACATGACCTACGACAACAACCCCATCGAGATGGGGTTGGACCGCCTGGTCGACTGGGACACCCTCACGGACGACACATGCATCTCGCTCGCCGCGCTGAAGAAGATCCGCGATGCGGGGGTTGGTCGCACGATCGTCGGTGTCGAGATGGACGGCGCACCGTTCGAGGCACTCAACAACGTGAAGTGGTCCGTCAGTGCCGATGGCACCGAGATCGGCATGGTCACCTCGGCGATCTACTCGCCTCGTCTCGAGAAGAACATCGGGTACGCGTGGGTGCCGACGCAGTATGCGGCCCTCGGCACGTCCCTAGGTGTCGCGAGCGAATGGGGCGACCGGAGCGGCGTCGTCGTGGAGATGCCGTTCGTGGACCCGAAGAAGGAGATCCCGGTCTCCTAACACCTGATCACACCACCACGGAAGGGCCGTCCCGAGGCTGGGGCGGCCCTTCTGCGTCACCGTTCAACGTTTCCCGGCCTGTTCAGCCTCCGATCGACGATTTGCACCCTCTCGTATGTTTGAATCATGATTCAGGACGCGATCCGGGCCGATCGGCTCGCTGAGACGAAGGAGGAACGATGACCAACGAGCGACAGGAGATGCTCGAGAAGAGCGCAACGCTCTATTTCGGACCCTGGTACCGGAAGTCGCCGATGTTCGAGGCGACCCGCCGAGCGGGCTGCACCGCCTACGACATCTACAACCACATGTACCTGCCGGGCTACTACGACGACCCTGAGGTGGAGTACTTCGCACTCAACAACGACGTGACCCTTTGGGATGTGGGTGTCGAGCGGACGGTCGAGGTGAGTGGGCCTGATGCGGACCGCCTGATCGATTCGATCACCTGTCGCGACCTCACGAAGTGCGCCGTCGGCCAAGGGAAGTACATGCTGGTCACGGCGCCCGACGGCAGCATCGTGAACGATCCGGTCCTGCTGCACATCGAAGAGAACAAGTGGTGGATGCAGCTCGCCGACTCTGACGCCGGTCTGTATGCCTTGGGCGTCCTCGCCAACTCCGGGCTTGACGCAGAGGTGACACTCCCCGACGTCCACCCCGTGCAGGTACAGGGGCCGAAGGCCGTCAAGACGCTCCAGAAGTTGGTGGGCGACGAGATCTTGGACCTCAAGTACTACTGGTGCGGCTACTACGAGATCCAGGGCATCCGTGTCGCGATCAGTCGTACCGGCTGGACCGCGATCCCTGGGTTCGAGGTGAACCTCCTCGACTTCGACCGCGGTGACGAATTGTGGGACGCCATCATGAAGGCCGGGGAGGAGTTCAACATCCGCCCGATCGCTCCCTGCGAGGCCCGCCGCATCGAGGCCGGCATCTTCAACTACGGCTCGGACATCAAGCTCGGCGACACACCGTTCCACGTGATGGGTCTCGAGCGGCTCGTCGAGGAGCAGCCGCAGGACTACATCGGCAAGGCAGCGCTCGAGGAGCTGCGCACCAAGGGTGTCGATCGCAAGTTGGTGGGCATCACCTTGGACGGCGACGAGCTCCGTGCCGAGATGAGCGAGTACTGGCCGGTCCACAAGGACGGCACGCAGGTCGGACACATGACCGACGCCGTCTGGAGCCCCGGACTCAAGCAGAACATCGGTTACGTCTGGGTTCCGATCGAGTTGGCGGAACCGGGCACCACGCTGGACGTGGAGTCAGAGAACGGATCGCTGACGGGATCGACGGCGGCCATCCCGTTCGTCGACCCGAAGAAGGCCGTCCCCGCAGGCGCCCTCGCATAGAAGCGGTCGGATCGGATCGCGAGCCGGTGGGCGCCCTTCGGGGTGCCCACCGTTTCGTTCTGGGTTCAGACACACCATCGCCACATCCGTGACGGCCCCTTCTCAGACCTTTCCCAGGGGGAACCGATACGGTCGACGCAACGTATGAACCACGACAAGCCACCCCGGAACGAAAGGCCCTCTTCCATGCGACGATTCTTCCTGCCGGTGGTCCTCGTGCTGACCGTCGTCGCGACGGCATGCACGGTGACGCTCGGAGATAAGGCCGAACAGCGGTCCACGTCGAGCACGAGCACCGCCGACACGTACTCTTCGCCGATCCCGGACTCCAAGGAGCCCGTCGCGGCGGTGACCGCTCGGGTCCTGCCTGCGGTCGTGAACGTCACCAGCAAGATCACGTCGGCCGACGGTCAGAGTGGCCAAGGTGTCGGATCTGGATTCATCGTGCGGTCCGATGGGGTCATCGTGACCAATTGCCACGTCGTGGAAGGTGCTTCGGAGATCACCGTGTTCACGTCGGAGGAGGAACCCACCGAGTACGACGCGCGTCTCCTCGGCGCCGATTGTCAGCACGACCTGGCCGTCTTGAAGGTGGATGCAACCGACCTGCCGACCGTGGCCCTGGGCGGGTCCGCCGATCTTCGCTTGGGCCAACGCGTGGTCGCCATCGGCTACGCGCTTGGACTCGATGGGGGACCCAGCGTGACGACGGGGATCGTGTCCTCGCTCGACCGCACGATCCAGGTGCAGGACCCGGGATGCGACGTCTGTGAAACGAACCAGAGTGGACAGCCGTTCCGAACGTACTCAGACGTGATCCAGACCGACGCAGCGATCAACCACGGCAACTCGGGTGGGCCACTGCTCGACATGCAGGGCAACGTCATCGGGATCAACTCAGCAGGCAATGATCAAGCCGAGAACATCGGCTTCGCGATCGCGATCGATTCCGCCAAAGACACGATCAGCGCCTCCCAGCAAGACCCCCTGGCGCCCCAGGCGTACCTCGGCGTATCGACCGACACGGTCGATGGGGCGGTCGCCGCACAGCAAGATCTCACCGTGGACCACGGTGCGTACGTCGTGTCCACCACGTCGGATGGTCCCGCCGGTGCCGCGGGCGTCGAGGCCGGTGACGTGATCGTGGCGATCGACGGTGCAGACGTCACGACACCCGAGGACATCAGCGCGATCCTCTCGGATCTCCGCCCCGGCGACGAGGTGAGCATCGTCCTCGTGGGGCCCTCGGGGGACGAACGGACCATCGAGCTGTCACTCGGCAGTCGTCCCATCCCCGCCGAGATCCCGTAACCGGGCATCCACCTTCCTGGCACCTTCTCTGGCACCTTCTCTGGCACTTCTCCGGCGCACGGCCCGGATCGGGCCGTGCGCTAGCCTGAGACCCATGACGACGTTCGGACCCGGTGACAAGGTGCTGTTGATCGACCAACGCGATCGCACCTACCTGGTGCGGCTCCGCGAAGGCGACACTTATCACACGCACAGTGGCACCCTTCCTCACGACGACGTGGTGGGTCTGCACGAGGGTTCGACCGTTCGCACCTCCAAAGGGATGGTGCTGGTGGCGTTCCGGCCCAGGTTCGCGGACTTCGTGCTGAAGATGCCGCGCGGCGCGCAGGTCGTGTATCCGAAAGACATCGGCCCCATCGTCATCGAAGCCGACGTGTTCCCCGGTGCACGTGTGATCGAAGCCGGCACCGGATCGGGCGCCTTGACGATCGGTTTGTGTCGTGCGGTCGGCCCTGAAGGACTGGTCGTCTCCTACGAGGTTCGGGCCGAACACCGCGAGCAAGCGCTGGCGAACATCGAAAGATTCTTCGGGTCGATGCCGCCCACGGTGGATCTTCGAGAAGGAGACCTCGTTTCGGTCGCAGAGACGGGTGACCGGTTCGACCGCGCCGTCCTCGACCTGCCCGACCCGTGGACGTTCCTGGATGCATTGGCGGGTGTGCTCGAACCGGGTGGGGTCCTGGTGTCCTACCTGCCCACGATCATGCAGGTGCAGCAGTTGGTGCTGGCGCTGCCTGTGGCAGGTTTCCACCATCTCGAAACGTCCGAGACGATGAAACGCGGCTGGCACGTCACCGGTCGAAGCGTCAGGCCCGATCACCGGATGGTCGGCCACACCGGATTCTTGGTGATCGCGCGTCGCCTGGCCGGCGGCACCCACCGTGACGGCGAGCTTGTCGGCGACCACGCGTAGCATCCCGGTGAGACTCCGGGTCAGAACTACCCTGTTCCAGGCATAAGTCGTTCGGCCCGAACTTCCGTATGTATCTCAAGGAGACGAACGTTCGCCTTCCACGGAACCTTGACGGGCCAGGGGTAGGATGCTGGCCCACCGGCAGAGGTGAGGATCGATGGCGGATCATCGCGAAGTCGAGAAGTACGACGCACAGGTGCACGAGCTCCAGAGCCAGGTGAAATACCTGGAAGAAGAGGTCGGCCTCCTGCGACGCCGGCTCACGAACGCCCCCCGTCAGGTCACCCTGCTCGAAGACAAGCTCACCGAGACGCGCGACCAGATGACCAGGGCTGTGTCGCAGAACGAGAAGCTCGCCGATGCGTTGCGGGCCGAGCGAGAGAAGATCGAAGCGCTGGCCGAAGAGGTCGAGAAGCTCTCGCAGCCTCCTGCGTCGTTCGGGGTCTACCTCGGCACCAACGACGACGGTTCGATCGATGTCTTCACGGCCGGACGCAAGATGCGCGTGATGCCGGCCCCCGACATCGATCAGCAGTCGTTCCGGCCGGGCGCCCAAGTCGTGCTCAACGAATCCCTGAACGTGGTGGAAGTGCTCGAGCCCGATCGCGCCGGCGAGGTCGTCAAGGTCAAGGACCGCTTGGGTGACGATCGCATCATCGTGCTCGGCCGCGGTGACGAAGAGCACGTCGCACACCTTGCCGGATCGCTGCTCACCGGCCCACCGCGTGCCGGGGACAACGTGCTGTTCGACCCGCGGTCCTCGGTCGCCACCGAGTTGCTCCCGAAGGAAGAGGTCGAGGAACTGGTCCTGGAAGAGATCCCCGATGTCAGCTACGAGGACATCGGTGGGCTCGAGGGTCAGATCGATTCCATCCGCGACGCCGTGGAACTCCCGTTCCTGTACGCCGAACTCTTCGCCGAGCACCAGTTGGAAGCACCCAAGGGCGTGCTGCTGTACGGGCCTCCGGGGTGTGGCAAGACGCTCATCGCCAAGGCCGTCGCCAAGTCCCTCGCCGAGAAGGTCGCAGAGCGCGCGGGGCGCGACGACGCGCGCAGCTACTTCCTGAACGTCAAAGGCCCGGAGCTGCTCAACAAGTACGTCGGTGAGACCGAGCGGCAGATCCGCGAGATCTTCATCCGCGCGAAGGAACGCAGTGAAGAGGGCCTGCCCGTCATCGTGTTCTTCGACGAGATGGACTCCATCTTCCGCACGCGTGGCACCGGCATCTCGAGCGATGTCGAGTCCACGATCGTGCCCCAGCTCCTCAGCGAGCTCGACGGTGTGGAGACGCTCAAGAACGTCATCGTGATCGGCGCGTCGAACCGTGAGGATCTGATCGACCCCGCGATCCTGCGGCCCGGTCGTCTGGACGTGAAGATCAAGATCGAGCGCCCGAATCAACAACAGGCGGCCGACATCATGGCGAAGTACCTGCACCCGGTCGTGCCGATCCACCCCGACGAGGTCGCTCGGTTCGGCGGCGACGCGCAGCAGGCGTGCTACCGCATGATCGAGAAGACCGTGGAGCAGATGTACGAGCCCAGCGATCGCAACCGGTTCCTCGAGGTCACCTACGCCAGCGGCGACAAGGAGATCCTGTACTTCAAGGACTTCAACTCGGGCGCCATGATCGAGAACATCGTGCGCCGAGCCAAGAAGGACGCGATCAAGCGCTTCTTGTCCAAGAGCGAGAAGGGCATCAAGACCGACGACCTGCTCACGGCGATCCGGGACGAGTTCAAGGAGAACGAGGACCTGCCGAACACCACGAACCCTGACGATTGGGCGCGTATCTCGGGCAAGAAGGGTGAGCGGATCGTGTACGTGCGCACGCTGCTCGGCCACGACGGCGACGGCCGTCAGGTCGAACGCGTGAATGCAGGCCAGTACCTGTAAGGTGGCCGGATGGCCATCCCGAAGGTCTTCGGCATCGAGACCGAGTACGGCATCGCGGCGGCCGGCGCTCCCGATTTCAATCCCGTCCTCTCCTCATCCCTGCTGATCAGCACCTACGCAGGGTCACTCAGGAAGATCCGCTGGGACTACGAGCAGGAATCGCCGTTGCGTGACGCGCGTGGCTACGAACCGGTGCCGGCGCGCGAGGGTTCCGATGAGGACCTGGGTCTGGCCAACGTGATCCTGCCCAACGGCGCACGCTACTACGTGGACCATGCGCACCCCGAATACTCCAGCCCCGAATGCATCTCGGCGCGCGAGCTGGTCGTGCACGACAAGGCGGGGGAGCGGATCTTGGAGCGATCGCTCGATGAGGTCGCGGCCGCCATGCCCAACGCGCCCAAACTCTCGATCTACAAGAACAACTCCGATGGCAAGGGCAACAGTTACGGCACCCACGAGAACTACCTGATCGACCGGGCGACGCCATTCGGTGACATCGTCCGCGACCTCACGCCGTTCTTCGTGACCCGCATCGTCTTCACGGGCGCGGGCAAGGTGGGTGCGGAAGCACAGTGGGACGATCGCGGCCAGCAGATCTATCAACTCACGCAGCGAGCGGACTTCTTCGAGACCGAGGTGGGGCTGGAGACGACGCTGAAACGGCCCATCATCAACACCCGTGACGAACCCCACGCCGACCCCGAGAAGTACCGCCGCCTCCACGTCATCGTCGGTGATGCCAACCTGTGCGAGATCTCCACGTTCCTGAAGTTGGGCACGACGGTCTTGGTGCTCAAGATGGTCGAGGACCGGTTCTTGCCCGACCTCACGATCCAGCAGCCGGTGCAGGCGCTCCACGATATCTCCCGAGACGTCACCTGCACGCGAGAGGTCACCCTCGCCGACGGACGCAAGGTCAATGCGGTGCAGCTGCAATGGGAGTATCTCGAGCACGCGAAGAAGTACGTCGAACGCGAGGATGACACACCCGAGAACCGCGAGGTGGTCGATCGCTGGGAGGCGGTCCTCGCGGCGCTCGAGTCCGACCCCTCCACGCTGCATCGCCAACTGGATTGGGTCGCCAAACAACGCCTGCTCGAGGCCTACCGCGAACGAGACGGACTGGCATGGGGCGACCCCAAGCTGCGTGCGATCGACCTTCAGTACCACGACGTGCGGCGTGACAAAGGGCTGTATTACCGGCTGGAAGCAACGGGCAAGGTCGAGCGTCTCACCACCGACGAGGAAGTCGACAACGCGGTCATGGAACCTCCGATCGACACCCGCGCGTACTTCCGAGGTCGTTGTATCGGCAAGTATCCCGATGCGATCGCTGCCGCATCTTGGGATTCGCTCATCATCGATACCGGCCAAGACGCATTGCAGCGCATACCGATGCGAGAGCCTCTCCGTGGGACCAAGGCACACGTCGATGCACTGCTCGACGCAAGCGACGACGCGGCTGCGCTGGTTGCCAACCTGCAAGGCTGATCGCCTCCAGCCCTAGGTCATCGGTGCCGACTGGGTAGGATAGGTCTCGGTTCCCCAAGGAGCGAACGATGCCACAGGAACAGGAACAGAAGAAGGTTCAGCGCAAGGGCGGTGGCGACGGCGACGGCGTCGATGAGGACGCCGGCCAGGTGCAGTCATCCGCCAAAGCCGCGGAGCTCAAGGAAGAGATGGACGACATCCTCGACGAGATCGACTCCGTGCTGGAGGAGAACGCCGAGGAGTTCGTGAAGTCCTACGTCCAGAAGGGCGGGGAGTGAGCGAGCGCACGTCCATGCCGGTGAGCGGTCCCTCGTTCGGTGCCGACCCCAGCTTCGTGGACCTGCTTCGTCGGGAACGCCCTGAAGCGCTCTCGCATCTGACCCAGACCGTGACCGCCGAGGCCGCAGCTGGCGTCCCTCACGGCACCACGGTGCTCGGGCTGAAGTATGCCGACGGCATCATCATGGCCGGGGACCGACGTGCGACCTCGGGGTACACGGTCGCCGACGACAGGATGCGCAAGGTCTTCCCGGCCGACGACTACTCGGCGATCGCGATCGCCGGAGCCGCAGGCATGGCGATCGAGATGGTGAAACTCTTCCAGCTGGAACTGGAGCACTACGAGAAGCTCACGGGCGATCGCCTGTCGCTGGAAGGCAAGGCCAACCGCCTCGCACAACTCATCAGGCAGAACTTCCCGCTCGCGATGCAAGGCCTCGTCGTCGTGCCGCTGTTCGGAGGGTTCGACCAACGGCGCGGTGAGGGCCGGCTCTTCTATTACGACGCCACCGGCGGCCGATGGGAAGAGGAGGACTATCAATCCACCGGTTCCGGCAGCCAGCCCGCGAAGAACTCGCTCAAGAAGCGTTGGCGCCCGGGCCTTTCCCGGGAGCAGGCGCTGCAGACCGCGGTCGAAGCGCTGCTCGATGCTTCCGAGGACGACGTCGCGACGGGTGGCCCCAACCCGAACCGGCACATCTACCCGATCGCGTTGACGGTCACCGTCGGTGGGTCCGACGAAGTACCCGAGGACGAGGTCGCCACCGCCGTCGATGCCGTGCTCGCGGAGCGTGCCTGATGTCGTTCATGCCGTACGTCGCGCCCGAGCAGATGATGAAGGACCGCTCGGACTACGCGCACAAGGGCATCGCGCGAGGTCGCTCCGTGATCGGGTTGGAGTACGCCGAGGGCCTGCTGTTCATCGCCGAGAACCCGTCCGCGACGCTGCACAAGATCAGCGAGATCTACGACAAGATCGCGTTCGCCGGGGTGGGCAAGTACAGTGAGTTCGAAGATCTCCGGATCTCCGGGATCCGCCTCGCCGATCT